>DASSAV010000416.1:0-8324 GCA_035699265.1 Rhodothermales bacterium | reverse complement strand
TACCGGATCGGTTGGGGGTTCAGGTAGACGTCTGTGGTTTGAGAGGCGGCGGCGGGGCCGCCGTCGGTGAGGGAGCGCGGGGAGCGGGCCTTGATCTGGCCGATCTTGCTCCCTACCGGCTGTGTGGTCGCTTCGACGAGGTTGAGCTTGCGGATCGAGGTCGCGCTGACATCGCGGATGTCGGAGCGGAAGCGTTTGTTGGCCTCGGCCTGAAAGGTATCGTAGGAGCCTGCGAAGTGGCCGTCGAGGTGTTCCACAATGCCTTTCTTGCGGTTGTAGTTGGCCTTGTAGGTCTTGAACTCGTTAAGGAGATCCCAGTAGGAGATGCTCTTCATCTTGTAGTAGTTGCTTTCGTATTCTTCGTTTTGCCGGAGGATAGAGTCGATCTGAGCCAGGCGATTGTCGATCTGGCGCAGGGCCTGGGTGGTCTGGTAGAGCTCCACGTACTGGAGGACGTCCCAGCGGACGGCGCCGGCGATGATGGGGAGCATCATCGTCATGATGATGAAGCCGTAGAAGATCATGCCGCTGTCGAGGCTGGCCGAGAGCTGGGAAGCCCGCACCTCAGCGATGCCGAGCAGGGCGAGCTCGATGCCGATGAGCAGGACGAGCCAGAGCGGGGCGACCGAGCGGCTGACTTCTTTGAGTTCGGGGGTGCGGAAGGACTGCCTCGGAACGAGCGCCTCGATGAAGCGCTCGGTAGCGATGAGGCCGCCGCCCATGAGGACGATCGACAGCACGATCGAGACCATCCAGCTCAGGAACGCGCTGACGCCCGTCTGCATGGAAATGAAGGCGGAGAGCGACAGGAAATTCAGGAAGATGCCGGAGATGACGACGGCGGTGACGATGACGTTGTTCACCCACAGGCGCCGGCGGACGCTGAAGAACTCGCCGGCATCCAGCATGGGCTGTTCCTGCAGTTCGGCGGCCCGCATGCGGAGGCTGGCCTTTTCCACGAGCATGTTCTCGGTCAGCTCGCGGTAAACGGCGGATTTCTTGGTGACGCCGCGAATGAGGTGATCGAGGCAGCGTTCGGCGAATTGCTCCGTGCCATCCTCATTCCGCAAATAGGGGCCGTAGTTGGACTGAAAGTATAAGCCGCGAAACATGGTGTTCTATATAAAAAGGTTAATGGAGGTCACGCGCGTAGATGTCCTTTTCGAGCGCATCGGCGACGCGGGCTACCTTCTCTACCATCTCCCAAACTTCCTCAAAATCTGCCGTCGAGACAAGGTGGGAGGCGCGGAGGGTGAAATAGGTAACGAGGTCGTTGTCTTCGTTGCGGAAGTCCTCGATGCAGATGGCGCCGACGTCGAGCTCGGCGTTGCGGCGGAGGAGGGATTCCAGGTCGTAGCGATGCGGTCGGGGACCGATGGGACTGTCGGCCACGACACGGGACGTGTCGGTGCCGTCCGTCTCGGTTTCTTTGAGGAGGAGGTGCACCACCTGCGATCGCTGTCCGTTGGTCAATACCTCGAAGACCCAGTGGTAGGGTTCTACTTCCTGGGCATTGGGTCCGTAGCGTTCTTTCAGCATGGACGTGAGGTTATCGAATCTCATATGGGCGTCGATCTCGGGTGCAAGCTCGTGCGCAAGCATCAGGGGCCTCTGCCGGCCCTTCCGGCGCGTCGGGAGCCGGCGTCTTTTCTGTTCGTCAACTTGTTTATTTGTACCTGGTTGTTCATATGCACCGGGTACCGTCACTCTATACCGGCTCGAAGGGAGGTGTTCCATTGTTCCCCTGCGCGAAAACGGCGTATAACACGAATATTACGGGGAATGGTCAGTAGTCAGTTGTTGGTTGTTGGTTGTGTGTTACATGATCGCCGACGACGATAGCCGATCACCGCTGTGTGCGAATGTGGGACTGGGGACGACCTACAAGGGATGTTGGGAGAAGGCAAATCATGGACTCTTCAACGGGTTGGCTTTGTTGGGGGCGACTGGTTGTAATAGCTTGACTATTTCGCCTATTTGGCTCTACGGGTGTCGAATGTCTGTGGATGAGGGACTTCGGCGTAGCTTCCAGGCAACGGACCACTGACGACTGACGCATATCTATGAGTGACATTTTTGAGAAGCTCGTTTCGCTTTGTAAGCGGCGGGGGTTCATTTTCCCGTCTTCCGACATCTACGGCGGGCTGAGCGCCACGTACGATTACGGTCCGCTGGGTGTGGAGTTGAAGCGGAACGTGCAGGGGCGATGGTGGGAGGCGATGGTGTACCAGCACGACAACATCGAGGGGCTCGACGCGGCGATCCTGATGCACCCGACGGTATGGCGGGCGTCCGGGCACGTGGAGGCGTTCAACGATCCCCTGATCGACGACAGGGTCTCGAAGATGCGGTACCGGGCGGACCAGCTCATCGAGGGCCACGTCGAGCGGCTGCGGCGGCAGGGAAAGGAGGACCGGGCAGCGGCGGTGCTGGACCGGCTTGTGGCGGCGTTGAACGCGGCGGACATGCCGAAGGCGCTCTATGCGATCATCATGGAGGAGGAGATCAAGTCGCCCGACTCCGGAGCGTTCGACTGGACGGAGGTGCGGCAGTTCAACCTGATGTTTTCGACGCACGTAGGGCCGGTGGCGGACGAGGAGAGCCGGATCTACCTGCGCCCGGAGACCGCGCAGGGCATCTTCGTCAATTTCCACAACGTGCGGGAGACGGCGCGCTTGCAGGTGCCGTTCGGCATCGCGCAGATCGGGAAGGCGTTTCGGAATGAGATCGTGGCCCGGCAGTTCATCTTCCGCATGCGGGAGTTCGAGCAGATGGAGATGCAGTACTTCGTGAAGCCGGGGACGCAGATGGAGGCGTTCGAGCTGTGGCGGGAGCGGCGGATGCAGTGGCACCTGGACAACGGCGTCCGCGCCTCCAAACTGCGGTGGCACGTCCATGAGAAGCTGGCGCACTACGCCGACGCGGCGCAAGACGTGCAGTACCAGTACCCCATCGGTTGGCAGGAGGTGGAGGGCATCCACTCGCGCACGGACTATGACCTGCGGCGTCACCAGGAGTTCTCGGGCAAGAAGATGGAGTATTTCGACCAGCAGACGAACGAGCGCTACATCCCGTACGTGGTGGAGACGTCGGTGGGGCTGGACCGGACGATCCTGATGCTGCTGAGCGAGGCGTACACGGAGGAGGAGGTGAACGGGGATCAGCGGACGGTCCTCAAGTTCCACCCGCGCATCGCGCCGATCAAGGCGGCCGTATTCCCGCTGGTCAAGAAGGACGGGATGCCGGAGATCGCGCATGCCATAGAGGATGACCTGCGGCGGAACTACAACGTGTTCTACGACGAGAAGGGGGCCGTGGGGCGGCGGTACCGGCGCATGGATGAGATCGGCACCCCCTTCTGCATCACGGTGGACGGGGAGACGGTGGAGGAGGGCACGGTGACGGTGCGGGACCGAGACACGATGGAGCAGGTCCGCATCCCGAAGGATAACGTGGCGGCATACGTGTTCGATAAGATTCGGAACTGGCAGCGGGTGGAGGGGTGAGGCCGTTCCCTTCTACATGGGAGCGGTGTACCGGAAGGATCTCATTCCATTTTCATGATCTCGACGTACATCTTTCCCTCTCCCACCCTCCAACGCTCGCAGACTCCACGTCTCCGTTTTCAGCGGCGGTCGGCGGTCTACCGTCGGTGGTCAATAGCGTATCATCGAGATTTCTCCCCGACGCGCAGGCCTAAACAACACAGGCCCTTGCAAAATAGCCCGCCAACGGTTTCCTTGCCTGAAGCGTTCTGCTGCATGATGATTGAAGCCATGCTGCTTGAAGCCGCCTTGCCCATCTCCTCCTCGCCATGTCGATTGCAATACTTATGGTGCCATGCGAGAGGATCTTCCTGTGCCGGACCAGCTGTTCAGTATTGCCTACGAGGAGCTGCGTCGTCTAGCCTCGAGTGTGCGTGAGGGAGATCCGAGTGAGACGCTGAATCCGACGGCGCTGGTCAACGAAGCATACCTGAAGCTGGCACGTGCGCAACGGCTCGAACCAGCCTCGAGTCTGCATTTCAAAGGCATCGCGGCCCGCGCCATGCGGCAGGTTCTCATCGAAGCTGCCCGGCGCCGGAGAGCGCTCAAGCGGGGAGGGGCCTACGCCTTCGTGACCTTCGACGAGGAGTTGGACGGTGAGGCTGCACGTTCTGAGGATCTCATCGCGCTCGACGCCGCGCTGGATGACCTGGCCTGCGTTAACCCCCGCCAGGCACTGATGATCGAGTATCGTTTTTTCGGAGGATTCGACGTCGCCGAGACAGCGCAACTGCTGGAAGTATCCGAATCCACCATCCTTAGGGACTGGCGCGCCGCGAGGGCGTGGCTCGCGCTCCAACTGCGCCATTCCGCGTGAGCCTACGCCTCTAGCATGCTAACCTGCACCACCACTTCGAGGAAATGAACATGGAAGCAGCGCGATGGGAACGGATGCAGGCGCTGTTTCACGAGGCGCTCAGGCTAACCTCCTCCAGCCGAAAGTCCTTTCTGGAACAATCCTGCGAGGACGACTCCGAACTGGCGGCCGATGTGCTGGCGCTCCTGCAAGCGGATGAAGCCAGTGGTTCACTGCTGGACCAGGATCCGGCGCGCGTGGCGCACGAGATGCTGGACGGCCCGATTATGGCGCTCCGGAAGATCGGTCCTTATCGCATTCAAGAAGTGCTCGGGAGAGGCGGCATGGGGGTCGTATTCCTGGCCGAGCGCGACGATATCGGTGGTCGTGCCGCCATCAAGGTCTTGCGGGATGCGGCATTGTCACCGGCCCGGCGCGAGCGTTTCGTACGCGAGGAGCAGATGCTCGCCCGGCTCAGTCACCCATCCATTGCCAGGCTTTACGATGCCGACGTTCTTCACGACGGGACGCCCTATTTCGTCATGGAGTACGTCGAAGGCACTTCCCTCTTGTCGTATTGTGCCGCGCACGACTATTCGATCCGGGAGCGGATGGGGCTGTTTCGCGCCGTATGCGAGGCCGTTCAGTACGCCCATCGACATGCCGTCGTTCATCGTGACCTAAAGCCGTCCAACATCCTGGTCAGGCAGGATGGGCAGGTAAAGCTGCTCGACTTCGGGATTGCCAAGCAGATCGAAAGCTTCGACACGCCGGTCCACCAGACGCAGACGGGGCTTCGCATGATGACCCCGGCGTATGCAGCGCCCGAGCAGCTCAGGGGTGACACCGTCGGCCTCTATACCGACGTCTACGCGCTCGGCGTCGTTCTGTACGAACTCTTATCCGGCCAGCTGCCTTTTGAATCCGATGGGCTGACGCCGGGGCAGGCCGAAGCCCGGATTCTGGAGCAGGAGCCGGTGAAGCCTTCTGCGAGGGCCCGGCGTGCGGCGGGAGGGGCGCGGCGGCCCTTGCCGGGGCGCAGCATCGCCTGGGCGGAGCTGGATGTGCTCTGCCTGAAGGCCATGCACAAGGAGGTCGAGCGGAGATATCCAACGGTGGAAGCACTGATTCGGGACGTCGACCACTGCCTGAAAGGCGAGCCGCTGGAGGCGCGGCCTGACAGCCTGGGCTATCGAGCAGGCAAGTTCCTCCGGCGGAACTGGCGTCCCGTGTCCGCTCTCGCCCTGATGGTCGCCATGATTCTCGGAATCACCGTCTTCTACACGGTGCGCCTGGCTAGGGCTCGTGATGCTGCGCTCGAGGAGGCCGCCCGGACGCAGCGCATCCAGCAATTCACGTTGAACCTGTTCGAGGGGGGCGACGCGTCGGTAGGACCGGCCGATAGCCTGCGCGTGGTGACGCTTCTCGGAAGGGGTGTCAGCGAGGCGCGCCTGCTGGACGAGGACCCCGCCATCCAGGCGGAGATGTATCAGACCCTCGGCGGTATCTACCAGAAGCTCGGCAACTTCCAGGATGCGGATTCACTCTTGACGGATGCCCTTGCGCTTCGCCGGCTACGCTTCGGCCCCGATAATCCGGAGGTGGCCGGGAGCCTGGTGGCGCTGGGGCTCCTGCGCATCGAACAGGCTGAATTCGAGGAGGCCGAGGGCTTGATCCGCCGTGGGCTCGACATGAACCGGCGGTACTTGCCTGCCGTGCATCCGGCGGTGGTGAAAGCCGCGAATGCGCTCGGACGGGTTTTGCAGGAACAGGGCGCATATGAACAGGCCATCGCCCTGCTGGAAGAAACGGTGCGGCTTCAGACGGCGCGGAAGGCTACGGGCGGCGATCTCTCCGCCAGTTTAATCGAACTGGCAAACATACACTATTACGCCGGTCACTATGCCGCGTCCGATTCACTCAACCGGCTGGCGCTGGTCATGAACCGGAAGCTCTATGGCGCGCGCCACCCGCTGGTCGCGGACGTCCTGATTAACCTGGGCGCCGTCCAGTTCGAGTGGGGGCATTATGGAGAAGCCGAGCGGTTCTACCGGCAGGCACTCGAAATCAACCTGGCCTTTTACGGCCCGGATCATCCTGAAATCGCCTCTGATCTTACGATGCTGAGCCGTGCGTTCATCTTCCAGGAGCGGGATGAGGAAGCGCTCGGGATGCTCCGTCGAGCCCTCCAGATCCGGGAACGTGTTTACGGAACGGAACACCCGAGTGTTGCCTCGACGCTGAACGAGCTAGGGACCATAGCCATGAAGCAGGGAGACCTCCCTGCTGCCGTGGCATACTACAACCGAATGGCGGCCATCTATCGCGCGGCCTACGGCGACGAGCACTATCTCGTCGGGATTGCGCTTTCGAACCTGGCGACTGTGTACATGAGAAGCGGATCGTACGGTCGCGCAGAACCTCTTTTCAGGGGGGTGATCGATCGCTTTACAGAGACCCTCTCCCCCGACCACTTGTACACAGGAATTGCGCGCATCAAGCTCGGACATGTACTCGTCAAACAGGAACGGTACGAGGATGCCGCGAGCCAGCTCCTCGCGGGATACGAGATCCTCGCCAGGGATACCGATCCCTCGGTAAGCTGGCTTCAATCGGCGCGCAAGGATCTCGTGACCGTTTACGAAGTGCTGGGCGACTCGGAAAAAGCCCAAGCCTTTCGCGCACAGCTCGCAGAGCAAGAGGGTCCTTGATTCCGAATCCGGCATCAGAGACTCTTCGGCAGGGATTCTGGAGCGTGTTTTAGCGAGTCCTCTCTCCATTGCGGAGCCTGTCCTGAGCCTGCCGAAGGAAGGAGACACAGGGGCGGTTTGGGGGCGGGAGCTTTATTTCTGCACGACCACCGTCCGGGTTTGCATCGCGGCGCCGGCCGTCAGGCGCACCACGTATACGCCACTGGGAACGTTCGCTGCCTCCCAGGTTACCTGCCGGCTTCCGGCTGGCTGCTCAGCGTCCATGAGGGTGGCAACTTCGCGGCCCAGCACGTCATATACTTTGATCGTCACGTGAGTAGCGGTCGGGAGGGTGAACGGGATGGTCGTGCGCGGGCCGAAGGGGTTGGGATAGTTGGCATGGAGGAGGGCGGCCTCCGGCAACTCGCGTTCATCTTCGGCGGCGGTGCCCGTGCTCCCGGTGTAGACGTACGCGGCGTTCTGGAGGAACCCGACCGTGCCGACGACGACTACGTCGCCGTCGAGCGCCACGGACCACCCATACAGATAGTCGGCGCTTTCCGAGCCCATGGTCTCTTTGGTCTGCGCCCAGGTACCGTCGGACTGACGCTCGAAAAGGTAGGCGGCACCGTCGCTGGAACTGGCGTCCCTGTTAATGGCCAGGGCGCCCAGGAGAACACGGTCGCCGTCGAGGTCTACCGACCAGCCCGTCAGGATCAGGACGTCTTCGCCCTGGCCCAGGCTGCCCTGGGGCACGAGGCGCTGCACCTGAGCCCACGACCCATCTTCCTTGCGCTCGAACACGTACGCACCCGCATACGCACCCTGGGGGTCGTCGGCAGGCGAAACCGCTATCCCAACCACGGCGTGGCTCCCCTCCAGCGATGCAGACAACGCATACTGGTTTTCCTCCGCCGCGTCCGGGGTGACGATTCTGGCCGTCTGTTCCCACGAGCCGTCTCCCTGGCGTTCGAAGATGTACGGCGTACAGGTCTTTACAAGCTCGTTCCCCTCCGAAGTCGGCCAACACCCCACGAGGGCGCGGTCGCCGCTGAGCGAAACGAACCATCCGATATGGTGACGCGCGTCTGCATCGCCGGGGGTAAGTTTCGCCACCTGTGCCCACGACCCGTTCTCCTGGCGTTCGAAGACGTAGGCGGCGCCTGCGCCGTCGCTGTTTCCGGGCGCGCCGACCAGCGCCCGATCACCGTCGAGCGATACGGAGACTCCCAGGCTGTCGTCTTGCGCCGCATCGTCCGCAAGGAGCGTATCGGACCTGACCCAGCTGCCGTC
>DASSAV010000415.1:0-3828 GCA_035699265.1 Rhodothermales bacterium | reverse complement strand
AGGAAAAGGCCGCCCTCGCCCTCCCGGAGCGGCGCCAGGGCGAACTGCGCGTTCCACCAGAAGGGGTACTTGTATGCCATGCGCCGATCGCCCGGCATCTCGCGGGTCAGCACCTGACCTCCAAGACCTGGGACGACAATGGAGTCCACGTGCAGGCGCTCGACCATCCAATCCAGCATCCAGATCGGACCCGCCCCTGCCACTTCGGCCTGAAAAGCCAGTCCGTGCTCGCCGGCTGAGATGCACACGTTGCACACGTACGCACCGGTGTGGTCCGACAGGCGAAAGCTGATCGACTCTTCAGCACGTTCGATCCGGCTCGTTTCTGTGAGGAAGATGGGGTCTGACGGGCGGAGGGGCAGGCGTATGAGGAAATGCTGCTCGCTCCGCGTACAGACGACGGTGCCTGACTGTTGATGCACGATTTCCTCGATGACGAGTGGATCGTCACCGAAGGTGATCTGAAGGGTGGGAGATGAGATGGTGTTGCTCATGCGTCAGGCGACCACCATGCGTCAGGCAGCAATGGATACGGGGGCGATGTCTTTCTTGGTGACGTCCTCCTGCGGGGTACCCCGACGGAAGATGACGAAGTACGTAGCCTGGCCGCCCTCGGCCGGTATGCAGGCGCTGTGCCACACGCTTTCGCCGATAATCGCGGCTTGGCCAGGCTCCACCTGGAAGACCTCTACGCGATCGTCTTTGCCCATCACCGGCAGCAGGAACGGCCGGTCTACCGGAATGAGGATCTCCGGCGTCCGGTCGTGCCGCTCCATCCAGGAGACCATACCATCCGGCTGCCGGTAGACGGTGCAATATCCCACCTCGGTGTCGCCTTCTACGTGGTAATGTGCGGCGTCCGACCAGTAGCGAAATTCCGGACCTTCGACGAGGGGTTTTCCCGCCGGGGGCTTTGCCACGCGCCCATAGGCGGCGAAGCGCTCGGGGGATATGGGTTCAGGCTGGACGTTCATGGACTTTGGAAGGTGAGCCGGAGGTTAGAGCCGATCCGGTAGCTGTGTGTAAATCACGGAAGAAGTGCACGCAGGCTAAAGACCTGCGGCTACGGGGTCGAGGGTTTTGTCGGGGAGCCTGGTATTAGCCGAAGGTCACTCCGCAGATGAGAATGATATTGGCGAAGGGGGTGGCCTCTCCGGTACGGACAAAGAAGGTGTTGCCGTTCTCGCAGGTAAGCTCTTTGAATCGCTCGTGCGGCACCTTCTGAAGCGGCAGACCCGGCAATAGCTTACGTGTTTCCTCATAGATGCCGTTGCCGCGCTGCTCCATCTCAGTTGCCACGATGGCACTCTCAACACAGAGCTCTTCGAGAACCACACGCAGGGTATCCAGGAAGCGCGGGATGTTGGCTGTCAGCGCGAGGTCCACTATCTCGGAACCTTTCGGGATCGGCAGGCCGCTGTCGCAGACGACCAGTCTGTCCGAGTGGCCCGACGAGGCGATGATCTTCGAGAGTTGTGCGTTTAGGGTTCCAGTCTTCTTCATGTGTACGAATAAACCCGGGCATCAGGGGATCTGGGGCAGCGCGGGCTGCCGTTGAACGGTATCGTCGGTCAAGGTAGTTAGTAGCGCCTGCACTTCGGAGCGTGACGGCATGGCTTCCTGGGCGCCGGCTTTCGTTACAGCCAGCGTACCGGCGGCGCACGCGAAGCGAACGGCGTCGTGCAGATCCTGCCCATCCACGAGAGCGACGGCCAGCGCTCCGTTGAAGGCATCGCCTGCCGCCGTGGTGTCCACGGCCGTCACGCGCGCCGCGGGGTACCGGACGGTGTCATCCGGAGTGACGAGCAGGCAACCACGGCCGCCGAGCGTGACGACCACATTCCGAACACCGAAGTCCATCAGCTTTCGAGCCGCGCGCTCAGCGGATGCCGTATCCCGAATGGGCAGACCCGTCAGAATAGCCGCTTCCGTTTCGTTCGGCGTGATGACATCGATATGCTGCAGGAGTGAGGGCGGCAGGTGACCCGCGGGGGCCGGATTCAGCACGACTCGCTTGCCAAGCGACCGCGCCAGCGCCGCCGCCGCTTCTACCGTCTCCAAAGGGATCTCCAGTTGAAGCAGCACAACATCAGCCGTCAGAAACGATTCCGCACTGGCCTCCACGTCAGCCGGTGATAGCTTCATGTTGCTGCCCGGCACGACCACGATCTGGTTCTCCCCCTCCCTGTTCACTGTAATAAGCGCCACCCCTGTCGAGGCGACCGGATCGGTGAGCAGGAACTTCGAATCCACTTTGTTCGCAGAAAGGCTTTCCCGGAGGCGGTCAGCATAGATATCCCGACCGAGCTTGCCCAGGAAGGAGACGTCGCCGCCCAGGCGCGCGCAGGCTACGGCCTGGTTTGCGCCTTTGCCACCCGCGTGCATGGCGAAATCACCGGCCAGAATGGTTTCGCCGGGCTGGGGAAAGCGTTCGCACGTGACCACGAGGTCCATGTTCGCGCTACCGACAACAAGGATCGAACGCCGGTGCTGCTTGCGCTTCATTCTCGTATCAATTAAGCCTGCAACTCATATCGATGCTGGTGCACGATCCGCGGCCTCTTGAAGAGACCGGACTTGAGTTGCACGCCCTCCAGAATATTGATCAGGGTGTTCGTGACTTTGAGTTCAATGGCGTTGGCGCCGGCCCGCACGAGATCCGTGACGTCGACCCGGTACGGGTGCCAGGGGACGATGATGCCTTCACTGCCGTTGACGCTCACTTCGAGCACGTCCTCGCCGCAATCTGCCTCCAGGTAGAGACGGCCGCCGTCAAGATAGCGGCCAGGCACGTCGATTTCGGAGCGGTACACGCCGGTCCCAGAGAAGAAGGGGAAGCCCTGCGTCGTCCAGTCGCCCGCCTGGACTCGGGTGCGACGTGTTGCGATGGCATAGCCTTCGTGCTCGGAGCCTTCGACGCTGAAGTCGCCGACGATCTTGAGCAAGTCGAGCATGCCTTCTGTACGCTTGTTGACCACGATCCGTACGGCGACGGCGTTCTCGCCTTCCTGCAGGTAGCGCCTAATATCCACCTCCTCGATCTCCGCATCGAGCCAGCTTCGCCGTCCCTTCTCCTTGACCTCTTTGCCGTTCAGGTAGAGCCGGTATTCACTGCCGCGGAAGCCATCGATCAAGAGCCGTGGGTTCGAGGGCACGTCCCGAATCGTGAAGGCGGTGCGGTACCAGAGCGTGACGGGGTACGTGGCCTCATCGCGCTCCTGGGGCAACTGCATCTCCCACGCTCCGTTGGTCACCTGGAGCCATTCGGAGTCGTCGTACTCCGGGCGGTGGAAGTGAGCGGCTTCCTTGCGATTCCCCTCGATCCGCATGCGCCAGGAGCCGATGAGAAGGACGTTGTCCTGTTCGATGCTGAAATCGTATTCAACCGGGAGCGTGATGGGCGGTCGGGGCTTGCGGGCCTCCGCTTTGAGCTTGCGGTTCTTCCCCCCCTGCCGAACCGTTGCGACCACCTGCTCAGCCGGGCCGCTGCCGTAACCCACGATCTTGCCCTCCTCGAAGCGCCGCACATCGAGGTTCGTCTCCGTGATCCTGGGTTCTACCGGCTCATCGCGGAGCACGATGATGTGGGACTCGCTGGCCGGGAAGTCCAGGCTGAGCACGAGCCGTTCGTCCTTTACATCGAAGACGTGAATGGGCGTGGTTTCTCCGGTGTTGGCGTCCCACAACTCGGGCCGTCCGATCCGTTCGAAGGAAATCTCTACCCTGCCCAGGTCGCGCTGTGTGGTGTTAGTCAGGAAGTAGAGGTCGTAACCATCCTTCACGCGGTGGAGGTAGAAGACGTCCTCCGCGCTGATGGTGACGTCGGGC
>DASSAV010000414.1:0-6042 GCA_035699265.1 Rhodothermales bacterium | reverse complement strand
TTCATAGATGTCGTTCAGGATGGATGAACGTTCCTCATTGAGCAGGGCATAGCTGGAGAGGACGAAGACCTCGAAGGCCTGCCGTGCATCCTGATCGCTCTCGAACAGAATCATGGCGGTTTCCAATACCTGGGCGCGCATGACGGTAGAAGCGCTCGTCAGGTCAACCAGGTCGACATCGGTGTGCAGAGCCTGGGCGAGTTGCTCCTGAAGTACGAAGCGCGCCGCAGATGTCACCTCCTGTTCAGACAGGAAGGCGAGGTCGACATCGCTTTCCTGGTTTGCACAGCCAGTTGCGTGGGATCCAAACAGGTAGACAGCGACGAGTGACGGAAGGGACTTGCTGAGGATGTCTGAGACCGCGTTGCGTATCTTGCCGGCATCGAGCAGGGACTCGCTAGGCGAAGTCTTTCTAGCTGGATCAGGGGAGGGAGCCATTGGATTTGCTGCTCAACCAAAGTGCGGGATTCGGTACTCGGGGAAGGTACGGGATTCCGACTTCGTTCTCCACGGAGAAAGCGACGGGTTACAGCCTACCACGCAGTAGGGGGTAGGGGTTGACGCTCTTTCCATCCCAGAAGTTTGCCGGGTCGCTGGTGATCCAGATGGCGAAGTGTAGGTGGTAGTTTCCGGGGGCGGCGTCGCCGGTATCGCCTACGTAGCCGATGACCTGGCCCTGGCGGACCGTCTGGCCCTCTTTCAGGCCGGCCGCGTAGCCGTCCAGATGGGCGTAGTAGTAGACGGTATGGTTGTCGGGGGCGAGTTGGTAGATGGTCTTGCCTCCCTTCTCGCTGAGGAACAGGCGGACGATCTTCCCGTCGGCGGCGGCGAGGACGTGTGTGCCTTTCGGGGCGAGGATGTCGATGGCGTTGTGGACGCGGCCCTGGGAGCGGGCGGCGTCGTACGTATCGACAAGCTGGTCGGGCAGAACGCCTTCGACGGGAATGACGAGGTCGGACGATGCGCTCGGGGGAGGCGCCTGGATGCCGGGCGGATGTTGCTCCTGGGGTCTTGCGGGCTCAGTGGGTAGCGATGCGGTGTCTTTGCGTACCGCCTGCGCCGGCGCGGTGGAGTCCTGCTCGACTGTAGTACGCCGGGCGATGCTGACCACGCCGCTCGTGCTCCAGAGAAAGACGAGGAGCGCAACGAGGATGGCCAGCAGCGCGAATGCAAAGCCCCGGTGCATCAGGGTGTTTTGTGCTGGTTTGTCAGGATGCTGCCGGTGTTTCGCCATTCTGCTCCGCCATCTGCTCGGCAGGGTGGAGGGGGAGCGTGACGACGAACGTGGAGCCCTGGTCCGGCTTGCTGTGCGCCGTGATGGTACCGTTATGGCGCTCGACGATTCGGCGGCAGATGCTTAGCCCGATGCCTGTTCCGGCGTATTGCGACCTGTTGTGCAGACGCTGGAACGGGGTAAAGATCTTATCGAGGTACTTCTCGTCGAAGCCGATCCCATTGTCCGAGACGGTGATGGCGACTACGGGTCCGAGTGCCGTGTCATTGCTAACTTCGGCACTGACCTTTACAACAGGCTTGCGGCCCGGCATCTGGAACTTGAGGGCGTTGCCGATCAGGTTCTGAAAGAGTTGCCGCATCTGGAACTCGTCCGCTCCGAGCGTGGGGAGCTCGCCGACGTCGATTTCCGCGTCGTGTTCGCTGGCCGCTATTTCCAGGTCGGACAAGACGGCATGGACGACCTTGTTCAGGTCGACCGGTTGGAACGGCTGGGCGCGCGTGGTAACACGTGAGAAGGTCAGGAGGTCGCTGATGAGCTGGGACATGCGGGACGCGGAATCCGAGAGGCGTTCGAGGTAGGAGCGGCCGGCTTCATCCAGGTGGTCGCCTTGCTCCAGTTCCAGCATGCTGGAGAAGGTCATGATCTTGCGGAGGGGTTCCTGGAGGTCGTGAGAGGCGACGTAGGCGAAATCCTGCAATTCCCGGTTGCTACGAGTAAGCTCGACATTAGCAGAGGTGAGCTGCTCTTCGGCCTTCTGGCGTTCCATCACTTCGGCCTGGAGGAGTTCGTTGGCGGTTTCCAGGGCGACCGTGCGGTCGCGGACGCGCACTTCCAGGTCTTGGTTGTTCATGCGCAGCACCTGCGCCAACTGCTCGCGTTTTTCCATGTCGCGCCGGGCCAGGAGGTGGACGGAGGACAGCAGGAGGAGCGAGAGCACACTGAAGATGCCCAGCGTGAGGAGCGTGCGATGTCCGTAGGATTCGGCATCGGCCGATCGGAAGTCCAATTTGCCGCCCGCCAGTGCCTGCATGTCGCGGACGCGGACACGGATGCTATCCATCGCTGCTCTGCCGCGGCCTGTTTCGATGAGATCACGGGCGGCATCGAATCCCAGGTTCATTCTGAGATTAATCGTGGTGTCGGAAAAGGCCACTTTGGCCGCGATGTCGGGCCGCAGTTGGGCGAGAAGGTCTGCATAATCGGGATCGTCCGCGATCAGTTCGACGAGATGGGTGACTTCGGCGTTCAGATTCCGCTCGGCGGTGCGGAAGGGTTCCAGAAACCTGACCTGGCCGGTGATGACGAAGCCTCGCACACCCGTCTCCAAGTTGCGCACGAGGGCGAGCGTCTGCTCCAGCGTCATGAGCGTTTCGAGAGACGTTTTCGCCTCGCGCTCGAAGCGGATCAAGGCGAGGGCCGCCTGGAATGCGACGATCGCATTGACGATGAGAATCACCAGCCCGATGATGAGGACCAGGTCAGGCCGCTTCAGGGCCAGAAAGCTGGGGAACGTGAACGTCTTCCTGGGGACGCCTTGAAGGGGATCACTCATAGCGTCAACAAGAGGGCGGGAAGGTCATAGTCGAGGGATAGAGGGTGCATCGTTGTTTGAGATCACGGAAACGGGCACAGGTGTTCCCGTATGGGGAGACATCCTGCGTAGGCAGCATGGTCCATGCTTTCCTCCAATGTACGTTTTCAGGGATAATACGGCGGATGGACTTTGTTGCCGGTGTGTAACGAGGAAGTCCATGTAACTGTCCGGACATAATGCATTCGTGGAATTAACGAACGTGGAGGTGGAAAAATTGCCATGCTCGCCCCCGCCGGCCGGGGCAACTGATACTGCGTTCTGGGAGTGCGTGTTGAGGATGGCGTCCGGGGCCGGCAAACATGATCTGAGCGAATGCAGGAGTCATGACTTGATGGAGTGGCCGCGAAGTGATAACATGGCTGTCACGCGTTGCATCCTATCAGGGGATCGAACGGAGGCATCGCCACGGAGGGAATCCTCGCGATTTATGTCTGAACAAGTCGGTTCCGAATATCCTTGCAGCACAACGAAGAGCAAATATTTCGCGCACTCGACGGCTTTCAGGTCGAGTTGCCGTCCTGGGGATTTGCGAATACCGGGACGCGGTTCGGCAAGTTCGTGCAGGCGGCAGCGGCGACCGGTGTCGACGAGAAGCTGAGTGACGCCGGGCAGGTGCACCGGGTGACCGGGTGTTGTCCGACCGTGGCGGTGCACGTCCTGTGGGATTTCGAGGACGGGCTCCAGAGCGTTCCGGGGGTGCTCCGGGCGGCGGAGCGGTACGGGGTCCGGATCGGGGCGATCAACCCCAATCTGTTTCAGGAGCAGGAATACAAGTACGGCTCGCTCGGTAATCCCGCCCCGGAGGTAAGGGCGCAGGCGGAGCGGCACATCCGGGAGAGCATTGCCATAGCAGCGGCGACGGGGAGCCGGGACGTTTCACTCTGGTTCGCGGACGGCTCCAACTATCCGGGCCAGGCCAACATCCGGCAGCGGCGGCAGTGGTTTCTGGACGGGTTGCAGCGGGCTTACGGGGATCTCACGGGCGATCAGCGCCTGCTCATCGAGTACAAGCCGTTCGAGCCGGCCTTTTACCACACCGACGTGGCGGACTGGGGCATGGCCCTCAACCTGGCCCAGCATACCGGTCCGCAGGCGAAGGTGCTGGTCGATACCGGGCACCATTATCAGAGCCAGAACGTCGAGCAGATCGTGGCGTGGCTGCTGGCTGAGGGCCGGCTGGGGGGCTTCCATTTCAACGACCGCCGGTACGCCGACGATGACCTGACGCTGGGCTCGATCGACCCTTACCAGGTCTTCCGCATTTTCCACGAGATCCGGTTTTACGAGTGGGAGGCCGGGACGCGGGCGGACGTCGCCTACATGGTGGATCAGAGCCATAACTTGAAGCCGAAGATCGAGGCGATGATCCAGACGGTGACGACGGCGCAGGAGTTGTACGCGAAGGCGGTGCTGGTGGATCACGGGCGGCTGGCGCGATTGCAGGAGCGGAGTGAGGTCGTGGACGCCGAGGAATGCCTGCGGGAAGCCTTTTTCACCGACGTCCGTCCGCTGGTCCGGGCGTGGCGCGGGGAGCGCGGGCTGCCCGAGGAGCCGTTGCGGGCGCTCCGGGAGAGCGGGTACGTGGAGGAAATCACGGAGGTGCGCCGGGAGAAGAACCTGAGCGCGGCGGGGGCGGCGTATGCTAATTAGTAGTTTGTAATTGGTAATGCGTAATACCCGTGCTGGTAAGGGGTAGCGGTTCCTGTGCGACTGCTGACGGCCGACCGCGGACCGCCGCAGTATGAGTGTGCGGGCTGTTCAGGGTGGTCTGGCGGTAGATGGGCTGGATGCACCGTACTTTCGCCGATGGTATAACCCTTCAAGAATCAGGATTTGAAATGGTCCAAGAAGATAAGGCGGGGCATGAGCGCGCGGCGGGCGAGCCCGAAGGCGACTACGTGCGGGTTTCATTGAAAGAGATCGTCAACGAGTTGGAGGATCAGAATCAGGATCTGAGGACGTTCCTCAACCCGCGGACCGGCGAGGTAATCACGATCTCCAGTGAAGAAGAGGAACTTGCTACCGGTCAATCCGGCTTCGATCCCGCGCCGTGGCAGATGGAAATACTTGAGAAAGTGCGAGAGGTGCTGGCGTCTGACGAGTATCTCCTTTTGCCCGGATCGCGGCAGATCCACGAATGGGCCATCATGGAGGACTTCTGCAATAGCGTCTCGGATGAGAGGCCCCGCGGTGATCTGCTGCAGGCCATTCACGGGCGTGGCGCCTTCAAGAACTTCCGGTACAGGGCCGAACGATACGGTCTTCTGGAGCGATGGTACGCTTTCCGGACGGAGGCCATTGCGGACATTGTCAGAGAATGGCTGCGCGCTAGAGACATTCCGTTCGCAGAAGACCTCTGACTTTGCCGGGTCTTCACAGATTCCTACATTCACCCGGCCATTGGTGTGTCACTTGTTTTCGGGATTCATCTTCGGGCGGGTCGGCTGATCGTCTATCAGAGATCCGGCGGTCCAGCATTTGGAGCACAGACCAGGTGCTCGTATGAGGCTTCGCCGCGTACGGGGAGCAGGTTAATAGAGAACACGCAGGCTAAAGACCAGCGGCTACAACGCAGGCTAAAGACCAGCGGCTACGGGGCTGAGGGTTTCGTTAGACGTTCCAAATTTGTCCGGAGGACCACATGCCACATGAAGCAGCCAGCCTGTCCGAGCGGATGGACCGGCTTTACGAGTTCGAGCGGGAGCCGGTATCGCCCGACAAGCTAAAGCCGGGGCGCTATTTTGCGGGGCTGCTGGCGGGGGAGCACGTGGCCGCGACGGAGTTCGTCATAGGGGCCTTCTTCGTGCTGCACGGCGTCACTTTCCGTGATCTGCTCGTGGGGCTGCTCATCGGCAACACACTGGCGGTGCTGACGTGGACATTTGTGTGCGCGCCCATTGCGGTGCGGACGCGGCTCACGCTGTACTGGTACCTGCGCCGGATCGCGGGTCCGGGGCTGACGGCCGTGTATAACATCGCCAACGCGGTCATGTATTGTATCCTGGCCGGGGCTATGATCGCGGTTTCCTCTACAGCCATCGGGCTCGCATTCCAGGTGCCCACGCCGACACTCGACGCCGTCTTTCCGAACAGTGTGGGGTGGGTGCTGATCACGCTCTGTATCGGGGCCGTGATCACGATGCTCGCCATCGTAGGATTCGATGGGCTCAGTCGATTTTCCACGGTCTGTTCTCCGTGGATCTTCATTGCC
>DASSAV010000413.1:0-2944 GCA_035699265.1 Rhodothermales bacterium | reverse complement strand
GCGCTTTCCTAACGAGCATAGCATTCAAATCCGTGCTCAAGGCCAAATGAACTGTTCTGTATGGGAAAGCAGGGGAGATGGGGATGGTTCATCCCGAACGATCTCATGGATCATATGACAAGGCCATCTTGCTCCATCTCCCCCGGTGTGTTCTCCCAGAGCTTAACCACCACGGTTGCTTACTTTCAACATACTATGACAGGCCAGGGGCGCTCGTCGGGAAACCGGAAGCAGAACTGAATGCACTGCAATTTCGGAGAACTGGTATTAGCCCAGGGCGCCACCCGCACCGCCGCCGCCCACACCGCAGGCATCCACCGACGCACCCTCTTCTTCTAGCTATTCGACAGCCTGGCCGGGGAAGAGGAGGAATAGGCTGTGCGAACACCTCACCTCGCCCTGGCCGGAGGGGCCAACAGACCGGTACTGTCGCGCAGCGCCCCGTAATCCGGCATCGAAACCTTCAACCCCTGCGCTGGCGTCACCCGCGAATAGCCCGCGACCAACTGAGCCGCGTACCGGCTGAGGAAAAAGTCGAACGCATCGCTCGGGTCCGCATCGAGGAGCTGGAGGTCGGCGCGGACCATGTACAGCTTGCCGAAGTGCAGCGTCCCGCCCCGGAATAGCATCCAGTTGCCCTCGGGCAGGTCGCCGAAAAGAGACGGGTTCGTCACGGCCTCTGAATCTGCCGGTGTACGGAATGTGAGCAGCATCACGTCCCCATCCACGCGCACCGCGGTCACCCGGCCTCGTATGGCTGGCGGGGGCGTGGCCGTCTCAGGGTCGAGGAGGAGGTCGTTGCCCTGTACACGTACGCCCGGGGCTTTGCTCACGTCCATGAGATCCTCTAACTGCACCCCCAGCGCGTCCATCAGCCCCATCCCTGGGATGGTGCAGATCCGCATGGACGTCGGGTGCAGGCGGATGTCGCCTTCCGCCGTCGCGCTCACGTCCGCCCCCATCTCGAACGGGATGTCGACCACCTTGTGCAGGATGCCCGTAATATTGAGCTGGCTGCCATCGACGGAAACGACGATGCTGCGTAGCGGAGCGCCCTCGTAATCGAACACGTACCCGTTGAGGAGACCGGTCAGGCTCGTTCCGCTTAGCCCGATCTCCCCGTTGCTGATATGAATGACGAACGAGCCGGGGTCGTCGAAGAAGATCGGCACCTCCGGTTCGGTTCGGGTCATCTCCCCGCTCAGGTGCCGGATCTCCATCGCTACGTTCAGGCCATAGCGGAAATGCACGTTCCGCATCTCTGTGAACGTCGGCGAGTCCGGCGCGTCCGGAATGTCGGGCGGGGCAGGGGAGGGGGGGGCGCGCACCCCGGCGAAGGAGTCGGAAGGGGGCGGCTGCCTCGTGCAGCAGCAGCCGACCAGCAGTCCGGCCAGGATCATTACGCCCACCCCTGCCAGGACGATGGAGAGGACGCTATATCTTCGTGCCTGTGCAATCAACGCGGCTATCGGTTCCGGTCGGGAGAAAGACCGGTGGGCCGCACATGCTGCGGCCCACCGGAGAGCCTGCCCGCTCCCTGCTGACGACAGGTCTGAATCGTATCGCCCTGCGCTTCAGAGGCCGGCTACTTCACCACGACCCACCCATACATATTTGAGTCGACGAAATGGGGGAGCATCTGGCAGATCACGAGGTAGCGCCCCGGCTTCTCGAACGTGTACGACCACGGCACCGTTTGTGGAGGCAAAGTGCAGTTCGGCTCCCCCTCGGCAATGCGGCCCTCCTCGTCGTCGATGGAGGGGATGGGGCACCCCTCCTCTTGCTCGATCTCCTGGGTGTCGATGTCCTCGGGTTCTATGCCCGGCTCGTAGATGGCCGGGTAGTGAAACGGTGCCACCTCGAATGTCACCGTCCCGCCCGTCGCAATGACCGTGGTGCGCGGCTGAAGCTTGTCCTGGGCGTGCGAGGAGGCGTCGTGCTCACCCGGTGGGAAAAACGGGCTGCCCGTCGACCGCCCAAAAAGCACCGTCGCAGTCGAATGGAGTGCAGAGGATGGGGACTGGGCGCCGGCTACGGAGTAGGGCGTGGCAGTGCTGTCGGCTTTATCGGGGCCGGTCACGTAGTCGGAGCAGCCGTAGACGACGAGAAGGGCCGCAGCGAACGCGGCGGAGAGGATGAAGTATCGCATGGATGGTTCTCCTGCTGGTTTGTGAAACATGGGCCAGGGTGATACCGGACCCTCTGCCTGAATCCTCGCCTCTGATCGGATCCTCCCAATGCCGCATCTAGAGGTCAGTCTGAGCGTCCTCAAATCCCATCGTCCCAGGTCTACCGCCTGTGCATGTAGCCGCTGGACTTCAACCTGCGTCGTCCGGATCTGTGCTTGTAGCCGCAGGACTTCAGCCTGCGTCTTCCGGATCCCCGGCTTTCCCAGGGGCGCCAACTTCGGCCAGGAGGAGTATAATCCACCGCAGTTATAAGTCAAATAAACGATGGACTTTTTACCGTTACGATAGTGTGAAAGCAGGTCTGATACCAAATCCGGTTATTCACTTGACGAATGCTAAAAGCGAAGGAAGCTCGCCTCCCTCCTGCCTCTCATCGAATCGTGGCCCGTGCGCCGGATCAATTCCCGCGCGTTGAGCGAGTGGCGCAACACCGAAACAGTCCCGATCTGCCGCCCACCCCTCGCGCGCCGCTCGGTCCGATGCGTGGGCCGGGAAGGGGATTCGCGCGTTCCGATTTCCCTCGTCCTTTCCTGGGCGAGCAAGAAAGGACATGCCCCAGGGAACCACATCCCGAACACAACCGCACTCCCGAACGAAACGGTTCATCCGGATTTGGTCTGAATAGGCGCAGGGTTGAGCTGGAGCACGGCTCGCAGCGCCAGTCCATCAGAGGACGTGAAGATCGATGGGCCATAATGCAACGGGGGCATTGCCTTAAGGGCTTGGTTCCGTACTGTAGATGCGGATGGCGGCAG
>DASSAV010000412.1:0-6222 GCA_035699265.1 Rhodothermales bacterium | reverse complement strand
CGCGGTAATCCCCCGTGTTGGTGCCGCTCATCTGGAGGCGGGCCGCGACGAAGTCTCCCTCGGCGATCATCTGTTCCACTTCCACGCGGAAATCGGGAAAAGCGTGGAGGAACGTGCGGATGCCCTCTTCCAGCCCGCCGGGACCCTCCGGTCGGGTGAAGATGACGGCACTATGGTCGACTACATCCGGGCTGACGAACTGGTCGACACTCTGCACGTAGCCCTGATTAAAGACCTCGTCCAGAAAGCGCCCTACGATTTCTTTATTGTGCCCCGATGACCCCTGCGGCATACTACTATTGATCGGTTTGCTCCCTGTGAGTAGGCGATGTGGAATGGGGGCGTTTCAAGAGCGTGTCTTTAGGGATCCACGTGGAGACAATCAGAAACTAAGACTGCGGCGGTACGTCCTGTGCGGTATGCAGCACAGCCAGAACGTCGATCCGGCCCTCCAGCAAGCGGTACACGATTCGATAAGGCGGCTCGATGATCTCCCGCACGTCCTCCCTTCTCCATTCCGGAACGATTCGACCCGATTTCGGGAAAACGGCAATTTGCTCTGAACGGCGCGTCAACCGATCCACCAATCGATCCGCATAGATAATTGAGTTTTGCGCCGCAAACTCGTGGATTGCAATCAAGTGGTCCAGAGCGGTGTTCGTCCAGTGGACCCTCACGGCCTCAACCCGAAGCGAGCCCGCACTTCCTTGACCTCGACCGTACGCCCGGATTCACTATCGCGCAAGCCGGCTTCAATGGTCTGATGGACATAAATCCGGTGCATCAGGTCGTCCCACGATGCATCCGCAGGCAGTTCATCGACCAATCGATGTGCTTCCTTCTTTAGATCGTTCGCATGCATAAGTTTCTGTTCGCGTGGTGCACTTTATCCCACGCCTGTAGAATCGGCGAATAGTGGAAACCTCGGCAGGTCTCCTGCTACTCCCCAAGTATCCGCTTCAACTCCGCAAGTTTCAAGAGCGCGGAAATGGGGGTCATGCGGTTGGGATCCACGTCGCGCAGCATCGCCTTGAGTTCCTCTGCCGCCGGATCGGGTTCCGGCCCGAACAGAGAGGGTTGAAACAGCGCCGCATCCTCGAGTTGCGGCACGACGGCCGCGCGCGCGGCCGGAGCCGTGACGCCGTCGCCCCCGGTCGGTGCCCCGGCGGAAAGCTGCTGGCTTTCGAGGTGGTGGAGGATCTCTCTCGCACGGGCAACGACGGGCTCGGGCAGCCCTGCCATGCGCGCCACCTCAATGCCATAGGAGTGGTCGGCACCGCCGGGGACTAGCTTGCGGAGGAAGATGACCTTGCCGTCGTGCTCCTGCACCTGGATCCGGTAGTTGCGGATGCGCCCGAACCGGTCTGCCAGTTCGTTCAGCTCGTGGTAGTGCGTGGCGAAGAGCGTACGTGCGGCGATGATAGGATTCTCGTGGAGATACTCCACGAGCGCCCACGCGATGGAGAGGCCGTCGAACGTACTCGTGCCCCGCCCCACTTCGTCCAGCAGAATGAGCGAGCGCGGCGAAGCATTGTTGAGGATGTTGGCCGTCTCGTTCATCTCCACGAGAAACGTGCTCTCCCCCGCTGCCAGGTTGTCCGAGGCGCCCACCCGCGTAAAGATGCGGTCCACGATCCCGACGTGCGCCCGCTCGGCCGGCACGAACGCGCCGACCTGCGCCAGGAGCACGATGAGGCCCGTCTGCCGGAGCACGACGCTCTTTCCGGCCATGTTCGGACCGGTAATCACGAGGATCTGCTCGGATGCGGGATCGAGCCGGATGCTGTTCGGGACAAAGTATTCGCCGGTCGGCAACGTCTTCTCGACGACGGGGTGGCGACCCTCTTCGATCTCCAGCAGCGTATCGTCGGAAACGTCCGGGCGTATGTATCGATGGCGGTCGGCGATCTGCGCGAACGAGCAAAAGACGTCCAGCATGGCGAGGAGCGAAGCGTTCAACTGAATGCTCGCAGCCTCCTCGGCTACGGACATGACGAGGCGCTGGAAGAGATCGGACTCCAGGCCTGCGATCTTTTCTTCTGCGGTCAGGATCTTCTCTTCGTACTCTTTCAGACCGGGGGTGACGTACCGCTCCGCATTGACGAGCGTCTGCTTGCGGATGTAGTCGTCCGGCACCTTGTTCTTGTGGGCGTTCGTGATCTCGATGTAGTAGCCGAATACCCTGTTGTAGCCCACCTTGAGCGAGGGTATCCCGGTCCGCTCGGCCTCCTGCTTCTGGAGACGGGCCACCCAGTCCTTGCCGGAGTGTGCCACCTCACGGAGTTCGTCCAGCTCGGGGCTGACACCCCGCCGGATAGCACCGCCTTCGCCCAACGAAGATGGCGGCTCGTCCACCAGCGTCCGCTCGATCCGGTCGACCACTTCCTGCGCGAGCGTGAGGCTGTCGCCCAGGCGATGCAGCGTCTCGCATGGCTCGTCTGCGAGGAGCGACTTGATCGCCGGGATCTGCTTCAAGCTGAGCTTCAGGTAGATGAGATCGCGCGGCGTCGCCCGGCCCAGGCAGACCTTGGCGGCGAGGCGCTCCAGGTCGCCGACCTGCTTCAGCTCCTCCCGCAGGCTTTCACGGTGCTGCTTCGACGCGACGAGCGCCTCTACGGCGTCCAGGCGCTTGTTGATGTTCTCGACGCTCCGGAGCGGACGGACCAGCCACTTGCGGAGGAGGCGGCCCCCCATCGGCGTCAGCGTCTCGTCCAGGATCTGGACCAGGCTCCCTTCCTGCCCGCCGCTCTGCATGGAGGCCAGGAGTTCCAGGTTGCGCTTGGTCTGCGTGTCCAGCGCCATGAAGTCTTCCGTCTGGTAGCGCTGGATGCGGCGGATGTGGGGGAGACGCCCCTTCTGCGTCTCACCGAGGTAGTAGAGCGCAGCTCCCGCCGCCGTCAGGCCGAGCCGGAGGTCGTTTACCCCGAAGCCTTTGAGCGAGTGGGTCTTGAAATGGCGCAGCAGGGTTTCGTAGGCGAAGTCGAACCCGAACACCCAGTCTTCCTGGGAAGTGACGAGGAAGTTCTTTTCCCGGAGCGCCTGAACGTACTCCTTCTGGCGCTTGTCGATGATGAGCTCGGCCGGGGCGATGGTCTGCAACAGTTCTTCGAGCCGGGCGGCCGGGAGCTCGGTCACGCCGAACTCGCCGGTGGAAGCGTCGATGTACGCAAACCCGGCCTGTCCCTGGCTTCCGCGATCGGTGCCCCAGCAGACGACGGCCAGATAATTGGCGCGCTTCGGACTGAGGAGCTGGTCGTGGAACGAAACGCCGGGCGTGACCACCTCGACCACGTCTCGCTTCACGACCTTCCGGGCAAACTTCGGGTCTTCGAGCTGCTCGCAAATGGCGACGCGGAGACCCGCCTGAACGAGCTTCGGGAGGTGCGTGTCCAGGGCGTGGTGCGGGAAGCCGGCCAGAGGCACGTCGTCGGCCTTGCCGTTGGAACGCTTCGTGAGCGTAATGCCGAGCACACGGCTGACCGTCCGGGCGTCCTCTTCGAACGTCTCGTAGAAGTCGCCCATGCGGAACAGAAGGATCGCGTTGGGGTGGCGTCCCTTGATCTTGTTATACTGCCGCATGAGCGGCGTTTCCGCTCCACCCTTCGACTTTTTCTTTGCTTCCGCCATCGACCGCCTGTATGCTTACCGGCTATTCCCCTGGCTCCCCCGGGCGAGCTTCAACCAGTTAGGACTCAAAAGGTTGGCGCACCACCCGGCCACCACCGGGTCCAGGAGCAAAGATCCCCGACGCGCGTCTTTCAATCAAGTGGACGGCCGTTCTATCCACCACCGCGTGGAAAGATTTCCGAGCGAAACCCCCGCTTTCACGCCCTTTCCCCTCTCTTTCTCTCACTCACTCTCTCCCATTCACCCTTTCCCCCTCTCTCCCTTTCGTCCTTTCTTCCTTTCCTCGTTCTCCTTCCCTCCCTCTCCGCCCCTTACCTTCCGGATATACCGCTCCCTGACCCACCGCGTCTACCTGGGCGAGGATGCGACGTAAACCAACGTGGAGGATCTTTCCGGTGCCCGACACGACGACATTCGCCTATGCACTGCACCTGATGCCGGGGGTCGGGCGTGTTACGGCGCACCGGCTGCTCAGGCACTTTGCGACCTATGAGGATCTGCTGCGCTACCCGCGTGAACAGGTGCTGGTCCGTATCAAAGGCGCGCCGAACGCCGAAGCGCTCGTCGCCAGGCTGTTCGACCGGCCGGCCATGGGGACACTCTTCTCTCAGGCGGAGGAGGACATCGCGCAACTCGCTCAGCGACGTGTCGATGTAACCGCTCCAGGTGATCCGCTCTGGCCCGCTCAGATGGAGCAGCTCCCTCCCTCCGAGCGTCCGACATTGTTGTACACTTACGGCGACCGGCACCTGCTCTCCTCCAGGCCTTTGCTCGGCCTCTTCGCCCGCCCGCCTGTACCGGGACCCGAGTACGAGCTGGTTCAGGAACTCGTTCAGGCGCTGCTGCCGCTCGGCGCTATTCCGGTCACGGGCGCTTCGAGCGGATTCGATGTGGTATTCCATAAGCTCGCGGCGGCGCAGTCGCGGCCGTCCATGCTGGTCGCTGCCTGCGGGCTGGGAAAGCTTCCCACGCCGCTCCGGCCAACTGCCAGTGCAACAGTGAAAGCGGGCGGCCTGCTCGTTTCGGGCTTCCCCCTGGTACATGGTCCCTATGAACACGACGACCGTGAACGGGCCGTCCTGCAAGCTGCATTTGCGAAGGTCTGTATCTTCGTGTGCCCCCGTCCCGGAACACCGGAGCAACATGCGCTCGACTGGGCCCTGAGCTACGACTGTCCGATATTTGTCATGGACACGTCGGGGACATCCATTCCGGATGGGGCCACGGCCATTGACAGTGAGGGGCACTTTGAACTAGTGCGGCACGCGCTTGGCCTGAACGGTTAGTTCCGCGACTCCCCGAATGACACCCAATCCGGTTGTTTATTTGCAGAACCGCCAAAGCAAAGAAGCTCCCCTCCTTTTTAAGGAGGGGCCGGGGGTGGTTTGTATTTTCTCCACCACCTGCACTCTCCTTCTGGATTGGGTATGACGCTACCCGAGCACGTGTTGTTCGTCTTCTTGGATGGCGTCGGGCTCGGCCCGGAGGATCCCTCCACCAATCCCTTTGCCGGCCTCCGCCTGCCGTCGCTCGAACGCATGGCAGACGGGCAGCAATGGACCTCCGCGGCGGCTGCGGTAACCGAAACCGGCCACGTCTTTCGACCCATCGACGCCACGCTAGGCCTACCGGGGCTCCCGCAGAGTGGGACCGGGCAGGCCACGTTGTTTACGGGCGTAAACTGCGCCGAGCTTGCCGGACGCCACTATGGGCCCTACCCACACTCCGCTACCCGCCCCGTCCTGGCCGCACGCAACGTCTTCCGGCAAATCGAAGCGCTCGAACTGCCCTACGAGGAGCCTGCCGGGTTCGCGAACGCCTACCCCCCGCGCTTCTTTACATATGCGCGGGAAAGGGACCGGTGGACGGTTACCACGCGCTGCTGCCTGGATGCAGGCATTCCGATCCGGGGCGAAGAAGCCCTCCTGGAAGGCCGGGCGCTCTCGGCGAACCTGACGGGCCAGGGTTGGCCGTCGGACGTTCCCGTCCCTGTGATCTCAGAGGAGGAAGCCGGGATCCGGCTGGCCCGCTTGAGCCGTCAGCACGCCTTTCTCTTGTACGAATACTTTCTCACGGATAAAGCGGGCCATAGCCAGTCGGCATCGGACGCCGAAGCCGTCCTGATTTCGCTGGACCGCTTCTTCGGGGCGCTCCTGCATGCCCTCAGCGACGACATGCTGCTCGTCGTCACCAGTGACCACGGCAACTTAGAAGACCTCTCGACCCGCACGCACACCCTCAACCCGGTCCCGCTCGTAGCCATAGGCCCGGGCGCAGCTGCCTTCCGGGGCGCCGCCGACCTGACAGGTATCACCCCGGTGATCGTCGACCTACTTCGCAAGGCTCATGCGACACTGTAAACCGCCCGCCAATGCCTAATACCAGTTCTCCGAAATAGCAGTGCATACTCTCTGGCCTGCCATTTTGAATAACAGCACCATGTCATTCTGAACGGAGTTATTGTCAAATGTTGTGTATGGGAGAGTCAGGCGGCGATCCTGTCCGGGTGTATCCCGTCGACGTATTTCGTTCCGGCAAGCACCTCGATCAGGTGCGTCGATCCGTTTAGCTTGCGCCAGTGCTTCTCGGCCGATA
>DASSAV010000411.1:0-3230 GCA_035699265.1 Rhodothermales bacterium | reverse complement strand
ACAGCCCCAGGTCAACAGTGCGCTGCGGTACACGATCCGGGCTACGAACGTGAATCCCTTGCAGCACGACCGGGGCTATAGCTTCGAGAATTCGTTCGAGGTGGGAGGGAACCTGCTTTATCTCCTGGACCGGTTCGCCTTCACACCTGGCGCGGTAGAAGGCAGCCTGCCCGGGCTGCCCTTCTTCCGGGGTGGACGGCGTGACAACCGGCTTACCTATAAGCAATATTTCCGCTACGTGACGGATCTACGGCGATATTACCCGGTCGCGCGCGGCCGTGTCCTCGCCTGGCGCTTCACCGGGGGATTCGCGCAGACCTTCGCCGATTCCTCTTTGATCCCATTCGACCGCCGCTTCTATGCAGGCGGGGGAACGAGCGTGCGCGGTTGGCCGCTCCGTTCGCTGGGGCCCGGATCCACCGGCAACTATTTTGGAGGTGACATTCTACTGGAAGGCAGTGCCGAACTTCGTGCCCGCCTCATCCGCAACATGTTCGCGGCGGACTGGTCCGGGGCATTGTTCACGGACGCCGGCAACGTCTGGCTGGGGCCGCACAGCACGGGCGATCCGGATGCGCACTTCAGGTTCAACCGTTTCTACAAGCAGATTGCGGTGGGGTCGGGCATCGGCCTGCGCATCGCCTGGGAGTACATCGTCATGCGGTTCGACCTCGCCTGGAAAGTGTATGACCCGACGTACCACGTCGTTCTCGATCCGGTGACGCACACGGCCGTCATCGATCCTGCGACGGGCGAACCGATACAGGAGGCCCGCGGTTTTCTGCCGGATGGACTGGACAAACCCGTTCTCCACTTCGGCATCGGGCATTCCTTCTGAGCCCCCCAGGAAAACAAGCTTTTCCGTCCGTACCATCATGACCCGAAGCTTCTTATCTCCCTCGCCCTTCCAGCGAGAGGGTGCTTACAGCCAAGCAAATGCCCCGCAAACAGCACCACCCCTCCACATCAGCACCATCCCCCACCACCTGTCAGGTCGAGCGCAGTCGAGACACCCCACACGCCAGCACCAAGCTCCCAACTTGTCATGCTGAACTCGTTTCAGCATCTCATGTCATGAGCAGCGGGTTGGAACCGCGCCCAAGATCAGCGTTATTCTGGAGAATGAACCAGAGATGAGCCACGCTGGCTTTCACTTTCCCATTGCTCCATGTCTGTCCTGAGAAACCTGGCTTCTTCCCTGTACGCGGGCTACCGCCGAACTTTCCGGCGGGAGGAGGATGCGCAGACCCGTGCGGTCATTGCCGTCCTGAAGCAAGTCCCGATGTTCAAGGGCCTGAGCGGCAGCCACCTTCGGGAACTCGCGGAAATCGTGCATACCCGCACGTACCGAAGGGAGGAGTTTCTCTACTACGAAGGCGACCCCGGGCTCGGCCTCTATGTGATCCGGGAGGGGCGCGTGAAGCTCATCACAGAGGACGAAGCCGGAAACGCCCATGAACTGCGCACGCTCGTGGAGTACGAGGTCTTCGGAGAGCTATCGCTGTTCGGCGACTTCCGCCGGACCGCAACGGCTCAGGCGGCTACGGAAACGCACGTGCTCGGCTTCTTCCGTCCGGACCTGAACGCGCTGGTGAAGCGGAGCCCGCAGACGGCGGCGGCCATCTTGATGGGGCTCGCCCATTATCTCTCCGCCCGCCAGATCGAGCTTACGCAACTCGCCGCACTCCGGGATGGGAAGGTCGCTGCCGCGACGTACCTGCACGGATCACTGCTCAAGGCGGAATACGTCGGCTCCAGCTCGCTGCCGGGTTAGTGAAGCTGAAACGGCGAATGGCACAGGTTTGCCGGTTGTTCTTGGGTCCGAGCGGGATGAGGATTGCACACTTTGCACGTTTTTTGTCAGTTGTTGGTTGCAGGCGGAGGCAGTCTCGTTCTAGAACGTATATCGCGCATCATTGCACACATTGCACACAAAACTCGTGGTTTCTGGGTGTTTACGTGCTTCCCGCTGGGCGGGATTCGCGTGTTCGAGTGTCTCAGGGGCATGGGTACATTGTAACGGATCTTACAGGCTCGGCGCTGTCGTTGCCCACTCTGCACGCCCACAACGGAGTGTTATCGTGTTCAGGTGAGCAGTAGGCGGGGTCTGTTTCTAGAACACGCATCATTGCACACTTTGCACACAGGACGTGAGGTTTTTCGGCGTGTAGGTGGTGCACATCTCTGGTGTAGAGAGTCCGCATTCACCGGGTGACTGGCTGCCCTGCGGTGAAGCAGCCCGGCCACTCGTCTGCTGGATCAGGGGAGTCACCCGGTGAAACAGAACGGATTGGATGGCCTCCTGTCTGTGCTCGACAAAACCTGTAAGAGCGGTCCGTTGCACACTTTGCACACGAAACGCGTGTTTTTCGGACTGTGGATGGCGCAAGGCCAGCGGTACAGAATGTCAAAGAACGGGATGGCGAAGGTCTGGACCTATGTAGTGCAAACTTTGAGGCGGGGCAAGGTTATTCTCGTAACCTGACAGGTTGGCAGGGGCACTGCTTGATGGGTCAAGCAGTGGCACGGCTGAGGGTTCTGAGGAAGGGGGGAGAGGGGTTTCGGGAAACGTGCTGCATCCTCCGGGCGTAGGGTGTCGTTCGCGTCTGTACCAGCCAGCAAAAATCCAGCATGTTGAAGAAGGGTGAGGAGATAGAACTTCGGATCGAGAAGTTTGCGGATCAAGGCAAAGCACTGGCCCGGCAGAACGGGTGTGTGGTGTTCGTCACCGGCGCCGTGCCGGGGGACTGGGTGCGCGTCCGTATTACCCGGAGCAAGAGGAGGTTTGCCGAAGCCCAGGTGCTTGACCTGCTGGAGCCGAGCCCCTTGCGAGCGGAGGCCCGGTGCGAATACTTCGGGGTGTGCGGCGGGTGCAAGTGGCAGCACGTCGACTACGCGGCCCAGCTCGAAGCCAAGCGCCAGAGCGTGGAAGACGCGCTCGTGCGTACGGGCGGGTTCGCCGGTGTCACAGCCCGCCCGGCCATCGGCTCCGAGCAGACCTATTTCTACCGCAATAAGATGGAGTTCTCTTTCAGCGCCGCCCGCTGGCTGACGACGGGGGAGATCGCAACCGGGAGGGATTTCGACACCAGTTTCGCGCTGGGCCTGCACGTGCCCGGCAACTACGAGAAGGTGCTGGACATCGACGCCTGCCACCTTCAGTCGGAATTGAGCACCCGGCTGGTCAATGCGATCCGGACGCTGGCCCAACGCGAAGCGTGGGCGCCCTA
>DASSAV010000410.1:0-21432 GCA_035699265.1 Rhodothermales bacterium | reverse complement strand
AGGTCGAAGTAGGTATGGAGCCGCGCGACACCATGCGAGTCGATGCCGCGAAGGTCTGCCGTTGCGAGCACCCCGGCTGCGAGGCCGGCATCTTCGTCAGGGACGCCGAAATGGCGGAATACCTGTTCGGTGAACGCGCGCAGGTGCTGGGGAGGGTAGGTCAGGACTTCGACTCGTGATTCGGTATCGGGCATGGGGTGTGAATGGTATCAGGGATTACGATAGGCCGGTCTGTAGGCATGGGCCACCCGGGTAGTATCGAACACGGCGGCGCAAATAAAAGCGGAAACGGGGTGGCATCGTGGATAAACTTACATCCTATGACAGGCGCACGGCCAGCTTGTCCACGATGAGGCGGCCGATGTTGAGGGAGGCCGTGGCGGCAGGGCTCGGGGCGTTGCACACGTTGATGACACGCTCGGTCTCCTGGATGAGGAAATCGTCCACGAGGCTGCCGTCCGGAGCGATGGCCTGCGCGCGAACCCCCGCAGGGGCAGGGGAGAGGTCTTCCTCCTTGATTTCCGGGATGAGCCGCTGGAGTGCACTGGTGAAGGCCGCCTTGCTGAAGGAACGCCACATCTCAGCCAGTCCGGTCTTCCAGTATTTTGCGGCCACCCTGCGGAAACCAGGGTACCGCAGGATTTCCGCCAGGTCTCGTACGTTGATATTCGTTTTCGAGTACCCTTCGCGAGCGAAGGCGAGTACCGCATTCGGACCGCACTCCACCCCGCCGGTAATCATGCGCGTGAAATGAACGCCCAGGAAAGGGAAGCTGGGATCTGGAACCGGGTAAATCAGCGCCCGGCACAGGTGCTCCGCTTCCGGTTTCACTTCGTAATATTCGCCCCGGAACGGGACGATTTTGACGTCCGGTGTTTCGCCGCTCAGGGCCGTGACGCGGTCGGATTGAAGGCCCGCACAGTTTACCACGTAGCGGGCTTCTACCTCACCGGCCGCAGTTGACAGGAGTACGGTGTCGTTTGATCGCGTCATGCCGCTCACCCCGGCGTCGGTCAAGACGCGGCCACTTCCCTGTGAGACGATTTCGGCCAGTCGCAGGCATACCTGGCTATAGTCTACGATGCCGGCTTCAGGGACGTGTATCGCCCGGATGCCAGCGGCGTGCGGCTCCAGTTCGCGCAGGCGTTCCGGGCCGATCATTTCGCAGGCGACGCCGTTGGCCTGGCCGCGCGAGAAAATTTGGTCCAGGATCGGGATCTCCCATTCCTCCGTCGCCACGATCACCTTGCCGGTAATCTCGTAAGGGACGCCCTCGGCGGCGCAGAACGCCTCCATCGCCTTCTTTCCTTCGCGGCAGTTGATAGCCTTGAGCGAGCCTGGCTTGTAGTAAATGCCCGAGTGTAGCACGCCCGAATTATGGCCCGTCTGATGCCGCGCAATCTCCGGCTCCTTTTCGAGGACGATGACGGAATGCTCGGGGAAGCGCCGGGAAAGCTGGTAGGCGGTAGCGAGCCCCACGATTCCCCCGCCCACGATGGCGACGTCTGACTGATGCACGGTCCTGAACGGTCCTGAGAAGAATTGACGGAAGTAGTACGCCCGTGCTGAAGGCGTTGAGTCGGATTGTGGAAGATACTACTTTTCGTACGAGGCTCGCGGCGGCGGCGAGCAGTAAGTTTCGATCTTGCCGGAGCCCGAGACAAGAGCGGTTCATTTTTTCTTCGCCGGGAGCGATTTTCTACGAACGCCCTCGGGCCGAACGGGTAGAAGGGGTTCGGCGCGCCGAACCCGTAGCGACGCCCTCAACAGCCGACCAGTAACACGCGACAGGAGAACCATGCCAGCCGGGAGCGAAACGTACACAGAGCTTGCCCTTGAACCGCTCGAAAGAAGCACGGGGGCCGGTACGCAACTGGAGCGCCTCCCGGTGCTCATTTTCGACCAGCCGTCGCAGTTAGCCCATCAGGTAGCGAAGCGAATCGCAAACCTGATCGAAGAGCACCGTTTTGTGCGGAAGAACGTAGTGCTCGGGCTGCCGACCGGCTCCACGCCCATCGGCGTATACCAGCACCTCATTCGGATGCACAGGGAGGAGGGGCTGGACTTTTCAAACGTGATCACGTTCAATCTGGACGAGTATTACCCTATCGATCCGGACAGCCTGCAGAGCTATCACCGGTTCATGTGGGAGAACTTCTTTTCCCACGTGAACATTCCGCGTGAGAATATCCACATCCCGAGCGGCAACGTGCCACGTTCCGAGGTCGAAACCCATTGCCTCGCATACGAGCACGCCATCCGCAAAGCCGGCGGCATCGACCTGATGCTGCTCGGCATCGGGCGGAGCGGCCACATCGGATTCAACGAGCCGGGTTCAGGGCGAGACACGCGCACCCGGCTCATCATCCTGGACGAGATCACGGTCAAAGACGCCGCCAGCGACTTTTTCGGAGAGGAAAACGTCCCGCGCGAGGCCGTCACGATGGGCGTGGGGACCATCCTCGACGCCCACGAGATCATCCTGATGGCCACGGGCGAACATAAGGCGCGCATCGTCAGGCGCGCCGTGGAAGAAGAGCCGAATCGACTGGTGACGGCGGCATACCTTCAGCTACACCCAAAGGCCGCCTTCTACGTCGACCGCCCGGCGGCAGGCGAACTCACCCGTGAGAAGACGCCCTGGCTGGTCAGGAACGTAGAGTGGACGCCCCCCATGGCCAAACGCGCGGTCATCTGGCTTTCCGAGAAGCTGAAGAAAGCCATCCTGCGCCTCGAAGCACCGGACTTCTTCCGCAACCACCTCCACGATCTCGTGCACTCGTTCCCGAGCGTCGACGACCTGACGCGCACCGTGTTCGAGGATCTCAGGCAGCGCGTCCTGTACCGCGATCAGCTCGTCAAGGGCAAGCGTGTCATCGTTTTCAGCCCCCACCCGGACGATGACGTGATTTCGATGGGCGGCATGCTGGAAAAGCTCGCTGCCAACGGCAACGACGTGATCGTGGCCTACATGACGAACGGGTCGGTCGCCGTTTTCGACTCGGATGTTCGCAGGCAACTCAGATTTCTGGAGTTGAGCTACGACGAGTTGGCGATAGAGGGAAAAGAGCAGAAGAAAGTCGAGACGCAGCGGCATCGCATCTGGCAGTTCCTCGAAAACAAGAAGCCCGGCGAAGTGGACATCCCCGAGGTCCAGGCCATGAAGGCCCACATTCGCTACGCCGAAGCGATCGCGGGCATCGAGGTGATGGGGCTGGACGAGCGGAACGCCCGCTTCCTCGACATGCCGTTCTACCGGACGGGCACCGTCGAAAAGGCGCCGGTCGGGGAGGCGGATATTCAGGTGGTGCTCGACCTGTTAAGCGCGTTCAGGCCGGACCACATTTTCGTGGCAGGCGATCTTTCGGATCCGCACGGGACGCACAGGATGTGCTACGTCGCCATAAAGGAAGCCCTGCGGCGGTACGGCGCTGACGTCAAGAAAACCGCTACGGCCGCGTCCGAGGGCAACGGGGCCGGCGCACCCGACGGCCAGGAGGCGGTCCAGCCACTCGTCTGGCTGTATCGGGGCGCCTGGCAAGAGTGGGAGATCCACAACGCTGACGTGTTCGTGCCGCTCTCAAAGGCAGACATGGACCGGAAGATAGAAGCGATCTTCAAACACGAGAGCCAGAAGGATCGTGCCATGTTCCCCGGAGCGTATGATGAGCGGGAGTTCTGGCAGCGCGCGAAGGACCGCAACACAGAGACGGCCGAGCAACTCAACAGGCTCGGGCTTCCCGAGTTTTATGCAGCCGAGGCATACGTAACCACCCACGAGATGCCCTGATACCGGTAGACGGTGTCAGGCGCGGCGTCCCGGCGGATCCCCACCAGCCGGGCCGCCTGTCGTTGGGGATGGGTATGCGTCCACTGGTTGTCGGCACCCCGTCGAGACGGAGAATTGTCGGGGCGGCTTAACTTGGAAGTCTGAAGATCCGATACCGGAGAAGATTCGGCAGTGTTTTCCTGGCGCGGGGAATCGTCGGCCCTTTAAATGCCGGCAAATCCGAGTGTTGGTATTAGCGCGCCAGCTCTAAAACGCTTTGAAGTCAAGAATTCGTTGTCCGGCTTTCAGGTCAGGTTTACACCTGGCGTGCGTGCAGACCATCTCATGATTCACAGTACCGGCGCAACACACCGGCGCAGCTTCGGCACGACTCACCTCCGTCGCGAGATTGTGGTGACCGTGTTGTTCGCGCTCCTGCTTCTTGACAGTGTACCCGTTCTCGCACAGTCGACTGCTGCCACGGCGTTGACGAAGGTCGCGGGCATCCGGGCCTTATCCTCCCGAGAAGCTGCCAGAGGCTACCCTGTCGATCTCAGCGTGACCGTGACGTATTACGACCCCGAATGGGGACTGCTGTTCGTCCAGGACGAGACCAACGGAATTTTCGTGGACGTACACGGCGAAGCGCCGCAAGACCTCCACCCTGGAGACCGCATCGAGCTGAAAGGCGTGACCGATCCCGGCGACTACGCGCCAAGCGTAGCGAAGCCTCAGATTCGGCGCATCGGCCCGGGGCCATTGCCGCCCCTGCCCACAGGGCTTCTGGATCCGATCAACTCCGGACTGGCGGATAGCCGGTGGATCGAGTTGGAAGGAGTCGTTCGCTGTGTGCACCACCTCGATACCGGACACATCCAGTTCGACATCGTCAGCCGGAAGCAGCGGATCAGTGTTTACATGCGGGCCGGAACGACCCCGATCGTGCCCCCGGAAAAGCTGATCGACTCCCACGTCCGGGTACGCGGCGCCAGCGCGTCCGTTTTCAATAACCGCCGGCAACTCATCGACGTGAACATGTTCACGCCCGGCGGCGATTTCGTGAAGGTCGAGATTCCCGGCCCGGTCGATCCGTATCAATTACCCGTTCTGCCCGTCGACCAGATCCTCACGTTCCGAGACGGGCAGCCGCAGGACCATCGGGTCCATATCCGGGGGCAGTTGTTGTACTATGATCCCGGCCATGAGCTTTACATACGGGACAGCACGGGCGGAATACAGGTCAGGACCCAGGAGATCCTGGAGATTCAGCCCGGTGACACCGTTGACGTAGTCGGATTTCCCGAGTCTCGGACCTATGCGCCCATATTACAGGATGCCGACGTGCGCCGCAGGGGAAGCGGTCCGCCGCCCGCTGCCATCCCCCTGCAGCCGGAACAGGAACTGGCCGGCAGCTACGACGGACAGTTAGTACAGGTGGAAGGGCGGCTCGAGGAGTTAATCCTGTCGGGTGCTACCCTGCGGCTTGGAATGAAGGCAGGCACACGTTCATTCTATGCGGTGCTAAGCGACTCCTCAGCAGCGCGGGTGTACGACGAGATGCAGCGTGGGAGCATTCTCCGTCTACGTGGTATTTACGAAGTAGACAAGGTGGAGTATACACCCGACGCCACGCTTCCCAAAACGTTCAGGCTGATACTGAGGACGGAGAATGACATCGCCGTCACGCAGTCCGCCCCCTGGTGGACGTTTGAGAATCTGCTCAAGGTACTGGCGGCTGCGGTCGTGTTGATGATGGTGATGCTCGTCTGGGTGGTTACCCTGCGCCGCCGCGTGAGATGGCAGACACGGGTCATAAAGAGCAAACTGGAGGCGGAGGAAAACTTGAAGCGGGAGGCTCAATTGGCGAACGAAGCCAAGAGCCGATTCCTCAGCGCGGTCACGCACGAACTTCGGACCCCGCTGACCTCCATCATCGGATATGCCGACATTTTGTACGACGAACTCTGTGACCGCCTGGGGGTGGAAGAACAGGAGTTCCTGTCAACGATACGGAAGAGTGGGGAGCGCCTGCTCGGCCTCGTGAACGATTTGCTGGATCTGCGCACAGCGGAAGCGGGCCACCTGAACGTTGAGCTTCGCTTCATTCCGGTGAAAAACACGGTGACCGAAGTGATGAAGCAATTGTATCCGCTGGCGGAAGCCAAATCCATAGAACTCAGCCTGGTAGAAGCGCAGGAAGAATGCTGGGTATATGCGGATGAGATGAGGCTGCGCCAGGTGCTCATAAATCTCATATCCAACGCCATCAAGTTCACACGCGAGGGCGGGGTCACCGTAGGTATAGGGGAGGGGGCATTGCCGGGAGCCTTCGGCGACAGCTTGCCCGCTGTGCGGTTTACCGTTCAGGATACCGGCGTAGGGATCTCACCCGACTTTCTGCCACATCTTTTCGAACAGTTCACACAGGACAAGCAGTCCGAGGGTGACACGGCTTCCGGTACCGGACTGGGGCTCGCGATTTCGCGTGAACTCGTACTCAGGATGGGCGGCTCCATCACCGTCGAGAGCAAGCCGAATGCGGGATCGTGTTTCACCGTTCTCCTCCCATCGGGTGAGGCGCACCTTCTTCCTGACAACAGAAGCAGCAGTCTGGCCGGTGCAGCGTGACCTGTGCGGGTGCAGGATGCCTGTGCAGCGTTGCAGTTCGTCTCCGGGAAGGATCTTTGTGAGAACATCCCGCTACGCCCACCGTTACTTGTGCTCACAAAAAGGAAGGAATACCCGGCACGTACACAGACCTCGGCATGCCATCGAAGACTGAACGGTCGTCGCCTTCGGCACGGCACAGAAGGCGGCTCTCACGTTTTATCTTCGGTCTCATCTGTGCGGGTACTCTCGTCCTCTTCCTCTTGGGGTATACATCCCCCTATCTCCCGCCTGCGCCTTTCTGGTGGACCGGACTGCTGGCGGCAGTCTTTCCTTACCTGAGCGCCGCGACGCTGCTGTCTTGCGTGCTCGCGCTTGTCCTCCTCGGGCGGCGCTGGCTCGTTCCTTTCAGCATCGTTCTCATTCTGGTCCTGGTGCGGTTTCTTCCGCCCGCGCGTTTGATCGGACCAGAGCCTGAGCCGTCGCCCGCCGACCTGGAAGTCATGACCTTTAATGCGCCGGTTCGCGGGCCAAACCCGGATTCACTGTCAAAAGTGACCTTGCGGCTCATCCGCAAAGTGAACCCGGATCTGCTGGCGCTTCAGGAGCCGGCCATCTGGATCGACGAGGGACGGGGGCGGCGCGCCACGGCCCACCTCCAGGCCGTCATCGACTCGCTGCACTACTGGGCGCCGACCCCGCGTGGGCCGGGTTCTGAATTCACCATTATGCAGCCCGTGATCGCCCGCTTCCCGCTTGGCTCGGTCACGCAGTATTCACTGTCCCCACGCGCCGGGTTGATAAGCCCGACCTACGTAACGCGGGTAGCCTTCTCGTGGAAGGGGCGCGACGCTGTGTTGTTTAACGTTCACCTGCATACGACGGGCAAGCGGAAACCCTGGCAGGGCGACGGCATGTTCCTCGATCCCGCACGCTGGCGCGAGTGGCTCGTGGAATACCGGGACGCCTACTTGCGGCGTACACGGGAGGCGAAGCGGCTGCACGCGCTCGTCGAGCAGGAACGTTTGCCGGTGATCGTCATGGGGGACTTCAACAGCACGGTTCACGGATGGGAACTGCAGCGCATGCTGCACCCCTTGAGGGATGCGTTCACAGAGCGAGGCGAAGGGTGGGGCGGAACCTACCACGCCCGGTTGCCCCTTTTCAGGATCGATCACATCCTCGTAAGCCCGGAGTGGGAAGTCGTTACAGCCTACGTGCCGGACATGCAAACACTCTCCGACCACCGCCCGGTAGTAGCCCGGCTCCGCTGGAAGGAATAGCAGTGCCCGATCAATCCGCCAATCCCTGCGGCCGTTCCGGCGAGGGCAGACCGGGAGGGTACGGCTGGCCGGGCCGGGTCGTACTCGGGGAGATGCCGATGGAAGCGGCGCGCGCACTCGTGTGCGGCGCCTGCCTGGGCGCTGCCTTTGAAGTCGCTTTTGAATTTGGGGTGTGATTCCGTGCTTCGATCATCTCTTCGATGGTGATGCACTTGACCCGCGGCCGCCCCGTCGGCTCCCCCCGGGTGGTTTCGTAGGCATCGAGGCGGCGCCAGTCGTCATAGGTAAAGAAGTGAGGCGCCCGGCTCTCGATGAAACGGCGCACAGCATCGCTGTCAGGTTCGCTCGCGGGGAGAAGCCTGCCTGCTCTGGCGTCCTCCAGCATGGACGCCACGGTTTCCTGGGCGTCCGGCTTGTTGGTCCCGATCACCCCGGATGGGCCACGCTTGATCCATCCGGCGACGTACAGGCCGGGAATGGATGCGTGACTTTCCGGGTCAAGGACGCGCCCCTCTTCGTGCGGCACGGTACCCCCGCGCTCGTCGAACGGGATGCCCGGCAGCGCGACGCCTCGATAGCCTATGGAGCGGAATACCAGGCCGATATCCAGGTTCTCTTCCTCCCCCGTAGGCTGCGCGCGGATGCGGCCGTCGGGAAGGGCCACCAGGGTGTTCCTGGCAAGGCGCATGCTACGGACCTTGCCCGAAGCATCGCCCGTAATTTCCACCGGGGAGACCAGAAACCGGAAGATGATGCGCTTCGGCTTGCCCAGAGGAGGGCGGCGGGCGTAGTCCCGCAGGATTTCGAGGTTTTTCAGCACGGAACGGTCGGCGCCCGCTTCGAGCGCGGCCTTGCTGGCCTCGTCCAGTTCGACTTCCGAAGGATCGACCACCACATCGGCGGCTTCCATCTCGCCGAGCTCTTTCAGCTCCGGGCTCGTGAAGGCGGCTTGCGCCGGCCCGCGCCGTCCGAGCAGGTACACCTCACGTACCCGGCTCTGCCGGAGCGCTTCCAGGGCGTAGTCTGCAATGTCCGTTTGAGCGAGTTCGTCCGGAGTGCGGCACAGGATCCTGGCCACGTCGATGGCCACGTTGCCGACGCCGACGATGGCCGCCCGTTCCTGTGAGAGATCGAAGGAGGCTTCCCTGAAATCCGGGTGTCCGTTGTACCAGGCGACGAACTCCGTAGCAGAGTGGCTCCCCGACAAGTGCTCGCCCGGTATGCCGAGCGAGCGGTCGGTCTGCGCCCCGGTGGTAAAGCAAACCTGGTGGTAATATCGCTCCAGATCGGCAAGCGTGACCTGGGCTCCGAAATCGACGTTTCCGAAGAACCGGAAGCGTGGGTTGGCTGCGATCCGGTCATAGACGCGCGTGACGGACTTGATCTTCTGATGGTCTGGTGCGACTCCTCCCCGGACGAGCCCGTAGGGCGTAGGCAGCCGGTCGAACAGGTCGACTTCAACGGTGATCTCGTCCTGGCGGAGCAGGTGCTCGGCGGCATAGAAGCCGGCCGGTCCCGCTCCGACGATCGCAACTCTCAGCGGATCTTCTGAAGTCCCTGGTTTGTGCATATTCCTTCTTTCTTCAGGGCGCCTATAGACGGTTTCTCTCGGAGCGCCGGGGCACGATCATACAAGAGGGAGTTTCGACACACGTCCAGATGACGTATACTCAATTAAACCCCAGCATAATGAACACCGGCTGAAAGCACAAGCAAACCTGTGACCTTGTGCATGCACGTGCAAAAGCCCATTCGCTTGATTTTCCATGCGTACCCGTTCCTGTCTAACGCCGTTATACGCCTTATTGATCGCTGCCCTCACGTTTGCCGGTTGTAAACAATCGCCCGACCCTGGGCCGGATGCAGACAATAAGCCCCGCGTAGCACTCATCATGAAGTCGCTGGCGAATGAGTTCTTCGTCACCATGGCAGAGGGAGCAAAGGCGCATCAGGCCGCGCATGCGGACCAGTACGAACTCATCGTAAACGGGATCAAGAACGAAAACGACGTTGCCCAGCAGGTCAGGCTCATCGACCAGATGATCGCCTCCGGGGTGGACGCCATCGTTCTGGCGCCGGCTGATTCCAGGGCGCTGGTGCCCGCGGTCGAAAAGGCTCAACAGGCGGGAATCGCAGTGGTCAACATCGACAACAAGCTCAACGACGACATTCTGGCGCAGGCCGGGATTAGCGTGCCCTTCGTCGGCCCGAACAATCGCGAGGGCGCCCGTAAAGTCGGGGAAGTACTGGCGCGGCAGCTCGAGCCGGGGGACAAGGTCGCCATCCTGGAGGGGGTTCCGACGGCCTTCAACGCAAAGCAGCGGCTTCAGGGCTTTCAGGATGCCATGGGGGCGGCGGGCATGGACGTGGTCGACGTCCAGAGCGGCTACTGGGAGCAGGGCCCGGCCAACACCGTGGCTGCCGCCATGCTCAGCGAGCACCCCGACCTCAAAGCGCTGCTCTGCAGTAACGACAACATGGCGCTCGGTGCGGCGGCGGCCGTGCGGCATGCCGGGCGCGAAGGGGACGTGATGATCGTCGGCTACGACAATATTTCCGCGATCCACGATATGTTGAAGGACGGCCGGGTACTCGCTACCGCCGATCAGCACGCGGCTCAACTGGCTGTATTCGGAATCGAGTACGCCCTTCAGCTTCTGGATGGGCAGACCGTGCCCGGCGACAGGGAAACCCCGGTCGATCTCGTTACGGCGGATAGCCTGTGAGCATGGCGTCCTCATCACGACCGATACTTCTGCGGGCGAGAGGTATTCGGAAGCGGTACGCAGCCCCCGTCCTGACGGACCTGGACCTGGATCTACACGCGGGCGAGGTACACGCGCTCGTCGGCGCCAACGGGGCAGGCAAGTCTACGCTCTGCCGCATCATCTGCGGCCTGGTCCAGCCGGACGGTGGTGAACTCGAGCTTGCCGGAGCGCCCTACCATCCGCGCAGCCGGAATGCTGCGGAGCGCGAAGGCGTGCAGATGGTGATGCAGGAACTGAACCTGATCCCTACGCTCACCGTCGCCGAGAACCTGTTCCTGAACCGCCTTCCTCACCGCCTCGGTTTCGTGCGCCGCAGCGAACTGTACGCTCAGGCGCGCCGGGCGCTGGAGGCGGTCGGGCTGGGGGCACTGGATCCAGGTCTGCCGGTCGAGCGGCTCGGGGTAGGGCAGCAGCAGTTGGTAGAAATTGCAGCCTCTCTCGCACGATCGTGCCGCGTTCTCATCCTGGATGAGCCGACGGCCGCCCTGACGGAGAGCGAGGCGGAGTTGCTGTTCGCCCACATCGAACGGTTGAAACGCCGGGGGGTAGGCATCCTCTACATCAGCCACCGCATGGAAGAAGTCCGCCGCATCGCCGATACGATCACGGTGCTGCGGGACGGGCGGATCGTCGTGACCGATGCTCCTGCTGCGCTCAGTCCCGACGAGATCGTCCGGCAAATGGCGGGTCGGGACGTGGAGGAGCAAGCGGAGCAGGCGTCGTACCGCCAACGGGGCAAAGCGCTCCGCGTAGCGGGACTGCGGCGTGGGCCGCTCGTGCGCGACGTCAGCTTCGACGTGACCCGTGGGGAGATCCTGGGATTCGCCGGGCTCATCGGCTCGGGGAGAACGGAAACGATGCGTGCGATCTTCGGCGCAGACCGCCCCGAAGCCGGGGAAATCTACGTCGCGGACAGCAACGAGCCCGTCGATATCGGACAGCCGCGAGATGCCGTTCGGGCCGGAATCGGACTGGTGCCGGAAGATCGGAAGCAGCAGGGGCTGTTGCTGCCCCTGTCGGTTCGTGAGAATATTACGCTCGGGAAGCTCGGGGCCTTTCGCGGGAAGCTCGGCTGGATCGACGCGCGGCAGGAGCGCGCCTGGTCGGAGGTGGAACGCGAGAACCTGGACGTCCAGTGTGCATCCCTGGATCAGCCCGTCATCGAACTGAGCGGCGGGAATCAACAGAAAGTGGTCATCGGACGCTGGCTGCTCCGAGATTGCGAGGTGCTACTCTTCGATGAGCCGACGCGCGGCATCGACGTTGCGGCGAAGCAGTCTGTTTATCGCCTCATCCGGGAGCTGGCGGGGGAAGGGAAAGGTATCGTGGTCGTTTCCAGCGAGCTTCCGGAACTCATGCTCCTGTGTGATCGCATTGCCGTCATGTCCGCCGGGAAGCTGGTGACGACCTTTGAGCGGGGCGCATGGACGCAGGAGGCCATCCTGGAGGCCGCCCTGCGAGAGTACAGTGCGACGACGTCGACCGGAAAGGTGGCACATGTCTGATCCGACGCACACACCGACGATAAAGCCGGAAACGCGCATGGAATCGACCCGGCGCGCCTTCCGGAACGGGGTAGAGTATGCGGGTATGGCGGCCGTCCTTTTGCTGCTGGTGCTGCTCTTCGGCCTCCTGAGCGACCGGTTCCTCAGCATGCTCACGTTCCGGCTGATGGCGAATCAGATTCCCGCTCTCGTGGTGATCTCCGTGGGCATGACGTACGTGCTCGTGATCGCCGGGATCGACCTCTCCGTGGGATCTGTGGCGGCCGTGAGTGGGGGCATGCTCGGTGTGGCGCTCATCGGCTGGCACTGGCCATTGTGGCTGGCCGTCGTACTGGGCCTCGGAGCCGGGCTTGCCGCAGGCCTCATCAATGGAGGAATAACAGTACGCTGGTCGATTCCGTCTTTCATCGTCACGCTGGGCATGCTGGAGGCCGCGCGTGGGCTGGCGTACCTCATCACCGACTCCCAGTCCGTCTACATCGGAGGCGGTGTGGACGCCATCGGGGCGCCCATACGAGGAATCGGACTCTCACCGGCCTTCTTCGCGGCCCTGTTGTCGGTGATCGTCGCCCAGGTCGTGCTCTCGCGCACGGTATTCGGGCGTTACATGGTCGCCATCGGAACGAACGAAGAGGCGGTGCGGCTTTCGGGGATCGATCCGCGCCCCATCCAGCTCGCCGTGTTCGCCATCGCAGGGCTGACGGCCGGCATCGGCGGAGTATTCCAGGTCGCCTATCTCGGCTCAGCCGATCCGAACGCCGGCATCGGCATGGAGCTGTCTGCCATCGCCGCCGTCGTCATCGGTGGGACGAGCCTCATGGGCGGGCGCGGCTCGGTCGTGAACAGCTTCTTCGGCGTGCTGATTATCGTCGTCCTCCAGGCCGGGCTGGCGCAGATCGGGGCTACGGAGCCGGTCAAACGCCTCATTACCGGCTCGGTCATCGTGATCGCAGTCATCATCGACGCCTACCGCCGGCGCTGGTCGCTGCGCAGCACCGAGTCCACCACCGGCTGAACCACGAGCGGGATCAGACGCCGCCGGTCACGCGCTGGATCGCCGCGGCGGCGTTCACGACTGGGCCGGTGAGCCCGGCGTCGGGGCCGGTCGTGCCGGTTCCGGACAGAATCTCGTAAGCCTCCGTGGCCGATAGTTCGGGATCGAGCGAGCGCAGCACGCCGACGAGTCCGGCCACGAGCGGCGTGGCCATCGAGGTGCCGTTCATGGACGTGTATTCGTCGCCGGGCTTCAACGACAGGATGCCTACGCCCGGAGCCGCAAGCGGGCGCGCGAGAGAGGTGTTCGTGTTCGAGAACGTCGCCTTGTTTAATCCGGCGTCCACAGCCGCTACCGCGATCACGCCGTCGATGTTCGAAGGCATGTGGTGAACGGCGTCGTGACTGGCGTTGCCCGCCGCTGCGACGACGATCGCCCCCTGCCGCTGGGCATATTCTATGGCCTCAGCGACCACACGCGGCGGTGCAGGGCTGTCGCTTCCCAGCGACAGCGAGAGCACGTCGGCACCAGCCTTGGTGGCGTCTATGATTGCCTGGGCGATGCTTTCGTACGTTCCCGAGCCGCCATTCGGTAGGGCCTGAAAGCTCAGGATCTCGATAAACCGGCCTTCCCAGTTCAACGAGGCAATGCCGACCCCGTTGTTGGCCACCGCCCCGGCGATTCCAGCGCAATGCGTCCCGTGGCCGACGAGGTCCGTTCGAGCCGGACTGTTTCCGAAGACCGCTGAGAGATCTTCGTGCTCCGCATCGACGCCCGTATCAAGGATGGCGACGATTGCTTTCTTCTGCGGCCTCAGCCGCCGTAGCAGCCGAAGCGCCTCATTCACGTGAGCGGCTCCCAGCGCCCACTGCGAGGACGCGAGCGGATCGTTTGCCACAATGGGCACCCGGGCGCTCCGGGCCGGGTTTTCCGCCTCGACCGGTGAGAGCGACACCGTCCGGTTCCACTCGACGACATCCACATTTTCCCGATCCCCGGCGAGCCGTTCGGAGGCTTCCTGCAAACCGACCGCGTCGCCGCTGAGGAGGTAGGTCTGGGCTAGATCCGCATCGGCGCTCATGCCCATCGTAGGGAAAGCGCGTTCGGCGTCGACGTGAAAGTGCTCCAGTACGGGCTCGATCTCTGAGAGATGGTCGTCCGGTCCCAGTTCGACGAGGAGGGAGGCAGAGCTTGGAGGATCCGCAAAAGCCATAGCGGCGCGCTGGCTAAATCTGGTTCCGGCCATGAGCACGACCGTCAGGCAGGCGGCCAGCAGTCCCAATACGAGGAAGGGGAGCGCGCGGGCGCGCCGTAAAGCCATCGTGGCGGAAGCGAGGAGAAACGCGACGGAGACGTCGGCCGCCAAGCCCGTGAGCCGGGCGACGAAGCCGCCGTGGCCCAGCAGGCGCGTCAGGATCGCTACCCCAATGAGGCTCAATCCGATCAGCGCCAGCACGGGTTTCCGCTCATTCCGCGACGCTTCCCACGCCAGAATGAGCATGGCAAGCACGGCGAGTACGGTTGCAGCATCGAAAGGCAGTCCCATGGAAGCTCTCGTCAGATTACTGAGGTGACACGGCACCGCCATCCTGCAACTAAGGGCAGCGCTTCACGCGTATGCATGTCGATAATCGTGTACGCCGGGAGGATGAATTGGTTACGGGTGTAGACGTTCACCTCACGGTTTGTATGTTTACCTCGTGACGTACACACGTGGGAGAGGTGGCCCCATGTAACGATCCTTACGGGTGGAATCTACAAGGTGGTCAACCGCTTTTCTCCTATAAGACTGACACAGGCTTCTTGAACCAGATCGCATGGCCACGAACGACATTCGCCACCGGCTTTTGAACCGCCGCGTCTTCCTGAAGCAAACCACTCTGGCAACGCTCGCTTCTGTTGCCGGCTGTGCGCGCTTGCCGCTGGGGCAGGCGACTACCGAGGCCGGGCGGCTGGTGATGATAGATATTCCCGGCACAGAACTCGACGCCGAGACGGCCGCCTTCATTCGTGAGCACAACGTGAAGGCTGTCGTCCTCTTTCAGCGCAACATCGTGGACGACGAGCAGACGCGGCGGTTTACCGGACAGCTTCGGGATCTCATCGGGCCGGACGTGTTGATCGCAGTCGATCAGGAGGGGGGAGCCGTCGTCCGGACGAATGACCTCCCGTATCCACCGAGCGCTATGTGTCTCGGGGCGGCAGGCAGCGTGGACCTGGCGTATGAGGTCGGCAAGGCGGTCGGGCGCGGGCTCAGCAGCCTGGGCATCAACTGGAATTTTGCGCCTGACCTGGACGTGAACAACAACCCCCTCAATCCGGTCATCAGCGACCGCTCTTTCGGTAGCGATCCCGTGCGGGTGGCCGAGCTGGGGCTCGCGTGGGCGCGGGGCTGCCAGGGATCCGGCGTCGCCACCTGCGTCAAGCACTTTCCCGGCCACGGAGATACGATGGTGGACAGCCACCTGGGCCTCCCGGTTGTGGACAAGCCGCGCTCGGTACTGGAACAGGTAGAGTTCTATCCATTCCACCAGGCCGTGCGGGCCGATATTCCGGCGATCATGACGGCGCACCTGGTCTATCCTGCGCTCGACAGCACCTATCCCGCCACCCTGTCCAGGGCGATCTTGACGGACCTGCTGCGCGAGTCGTGGGGGTACGACGGCGTCGTCATCACCGACTCGATGAGCATGCAGGCGATCTCTGATCGCTATGGCCGGGGCGATGCGGCCCTGCGCGCCCTCCACGCCGGGGCGGACATGGTGCTGGCGATGGGGAGCCGCGAGGAACAACTGGAGACGCTAGACGCACTTTCCCACGCCATCCGGCAGAGGGACCTCGCCGAGGAGAAGGTTGAAACCAGCCTGGGGCGCATCGGGGGACTTGCGGCGCGCTTCCCATCCCGGCCGAGTCCCTACCCGCCGGATCAGCGGCAGGCCGACGCCGACCTGATGCAGCGCGCCTGGACGGCCGGGCTGACGGTCTACGACGACCCGCGCCCGCCCGCCATCGGCTCCGACGTGCTGCTCCTCATGGGTGTGAATGCCGAGGCGGGCGGGGCGACCAGCCGGGGCCTCCGCAGTGACGCGTTCATCGACCGGCTGCGCGGCTTGTACAGTCTCACGGTAGTGGCCTATGACCCGGATCAGCCGCTCGCGTCCATCCAGGAACTCACCGAAAAACGGACGCCCGGCCAGACCGTGCTTTTCGTCTCGACCGCCCGGCTCAGGCCCGAAGATCCGCTCAAGTCGCTCATCACCGCAGCACGGCCCGATCTCCACATCGCCCTCTGGAATCCTTACACGGTTCTGGACGTGCCTGCTCCGGCGTTGATCACCTACGGCTTCCGGCCGGAAGCGCTCGAGGCCGTGGTGTCATGGTTGAAAGGAGAGGTGGACGCCACGGGACAACTTCCGATAGAGTTTACCTGAGGCATAAAAGAGAAGGGCGCACCCGAGAGGGCGCGCCCTTGTAGACAAAACAGGGAACGGCTGCTCGGCAGAGCCGCGCGTTCCTGCTAAAAATCAATTTTCGAATACGACGGGTAGATACTGAAGGCTCTGATCGATGCCCTCGCACTCCATAACGCACTGGGCGAACTCTTCCTTGATTCGCTCGATTTCCTCCTGGAGGACACGATGCGCGACCAGATAGCGCCGGCCGTCATCATACCAAAAGCCCAGGCTGTAGAGGTAACTGCCGTCGAGATGTTTTAGTATCGAGAACATGCTGCGTGAAAGGGACTATATGGAACGGGGTAGTAGGGGCGTGATGTAGTCACCTTGCCGGAGACGGAATGCGTGGTGGAAGCAGTTGCCGCCTTTTGCGTAACATCCATGTTACAAATAATGTAACGTACCTGTTACATGCAAGATCCGTCCGTGAAAAAGGCAAAAAAGTAAGCACCAAGAGAGGCCCGCGAGTCCGTTTGGTCTGGAAACAGCCGCCGGTTGAGGCGCATCCCATGGCCTGGTTACGTTACGCATACGTAACAAGCAAAGGATATACCAGACTCGGGTTTTCAGCATCAGGCGGTGCATGGATTTACACCTGGCCATCGATTCAACCCTTCAGACCGTCAGAAAGCGGGGTTGGATGGATTCCGGCGCATCGGCAGGCCGGGGGCGTGGACCGCTCCGGTGTATATTTCTCTACACGGCGTTACGTACCGGAGTGCTGGAAGGCGGCAGCGCAGGGTGCCTGCGCGAGATACAGGCCGTCTCGCTTCAGGTATGCGGGAGGCAGGCGCCTATTCGCCTGAGCTTTCCAGGTACCGCCGCAGGTAGTTCTCGATCCCCTGGACGTGTGCGGCAGCGAGCCGGTCGAGGAACTCCGGGCTGCGGAGCGCGGCTTCCTGGCGCGGAAACATCATGAAGAGCGACTCGGTCAGGGTGCTCGGAAACCAGCTTGGCCGCACGAGCGCGAGGCTTCGCTGTATGGCGCCCAGATCAGGAATCCCGGTGACCTGGACGATCTGGTTCAGCACCTCCTGCGCGAGCGGCGCCGAGAACGGGTAATAGTAGAAAGTTTCGGTGCCGAAGTGCTCGAACGGATTTACGCCCTCCGGAAAGGCATTGTTGTGGACGGACACGAGCAGGTCGGCATTCCAGGCGACGGCGGAGTCGACCCGCGCCCACAGTTCCGTGGCAGCGCTCGTAGCACTGACGAGCGGCTGCGGTCCGATGCGCGTCGTGAGCACGACGGCCCCTCGCAGCTTCAGCAGGATCGCCATACGCTGCGCGATGGCCAGGTTGGCTTCCGGTTCCCTCAGCCCGGTCGGCCCGACGGCGCCCCCCGGAGGATGCCCGGCATCGACCATGATCCTGAGCCCCCGCAGTGGTTCTGACGGGTCGATTTCAGGCGGGCGCCGGATGCGGAGCACCAGCGTGCCGTTCCGATCGAAGAAAGCCTTGTAGCCCCACAGTCCCTTCTTGAGACGGAGATCGAGGCGGGTGCTATCCCCGGACGACGAAGCCCAACGTGCGGCCTGAATCAAACCGGAAGGGGTGGGGTTGCCGTCCGCCGCCGTCCGCCCGTAGATGGTGACCCCCAGAACCTGTGCCTGCGGATCGATTCGAAAGGGAGCGAAATCAGTCGGGATGATCACGTCCGTGAAGAGGGCGTCCGGGTGCATCACGATCCGGCCCACCGGCGCAACCTGATACGACCCAGGGTCCAGCACCTGGACGAACGCGCCGTCCATCCAGGCATCCGTCTGGCTCGTCAGCTTGACGTGGACCTGATCGCCCATCCGGCCCGTGACCGTCAGGCGCGTTCCGATAGGGAATAGCCAGCGACGATCTCCGCCCGGCGTGGGCGCGGCATGTGCGCTCTGCGATCCCGTCGCCAGCGTATCCTTGCCCGCAACCACGACGCCGAGGTGCGGCTCCCTGAACGCGACGGCTTGCCTCGTGGGGGGAAAAGGAGAGGGGGGAGGTGCAGCATACGAGAACGACGTCGTATCGCGCTGCCCGTCCGCACTCGCTACCAGGTGGTACACGCCGTCGGCGGGAACGGGTACGTAGGCCAGGAAAGCGCCGTTGGCGGCGACCTCGACGGGCAGCCCGTCGATCTGAAGCCGCGCGTCTCCCCGGCCCACTACGCCAAAAACAAACGTGGAATCGACGTCCGGCCGGACCGCGTCGGGAGTCGGGTAGGTGACGTGAATGTCAAGCGGTCCCCTCACATGAGGCACTTCCGGCAGCCGGGCTTCGAGCCGCTCCAGCCGGGAGCGCGGCTTCGTCGTTGCACAGGCACTGACGAGCCAGAGAAGCGCAAAGAGCGCCGGATAGTGAAAGGTGCGAAGCCTCCACATGGAGGGTGTGGGGTAAGTAGCGTGAAAATGCCTGCGCCATGCCCTTCATCGACTGCACGGCAAAGGAAGATAAGAGCTACGTTCCACTGAATGGAGACAAACGGCCGCGTACCCACAGGCTTCTTCTGCAGATCTCACCTTTCCATGATATTGACGCCGCCACCCGAGGAACGGAGGGTCAGGACGGGACCCCCGCCGTTCAGGTCGCCCCGGACATGGTTTCGTTCTACAGACCCGCGTACCGGGACCTCCAGCCTCACCCGGCCGCCGGAAGATGCGGCGTCGATGCTGGCGTGTACGGACGGATCCACGTGCAGGGTCACCGATCCGCCTGAACTGCTCAGATCTATCTTGCCGTCCGGTTGTCCGACGAGTTCAGCCGTGACGGAGCCCCCGGACGTCTCGGCCTGAACGCTTCCGCGCAGCGGCGCCACCCGGATGCTGCCCCCGGAGGTATGGGCGTACAGGGTGCCGTCCACGTTTTCTGCGGTAATACTGCCGCCGGACGTTTCCAGTTTAAGGGCGCCTGTCAGGCCGCTCGCCGTGATGCTCCCTCCTGAAGTTTCGAGCGTAGCGCCGTTCCTGAGGTCGCTTGCACGGATGGACCCACCGCTCGTGTGTGCCTGCACCACGCCGTCGATGTCGCGCACCTCCAGCGATCCGCCGGACGTTTTCAGGTGTGCCTCTCCGGACAATGAGCGGACCGCGATGGAGCCGCCCGCAGTTTTCAGGTCGACGCTGGATCGGCGGGGTACGGTGATTTCGTAGGACACGCGGAGTTGGTTGCGAGACCGCCAGCCGCTCGGGGCGTCATATTGGCCGTCTATTTCCACACCGCGGCTGGTCTGATGAAAGTCGACGTTGAACCGGTCGAAGGCGTCGGGAGATGCTCCATTCTGAAGCTCCTCCAGGACCCGAACGACGACCTGGTCGCCGGAACCGCCCGTCAACTTCACGGAGCCGAGGTCAGAGGTTAGAAAGAGTGTCTGGTCCGCCGAGACCGTGAACTGCTTTTCGACCACCTCTTGCCGGTCCGTTCGCTGCGCATTCGCGGCCAGCACCGGCGCCAGCAAAAGGATGAGAACGATGAGCATGCGAATAAGATGGGTGCGCGGGATGTCCATAGCTGAGCCTCCTGTTGTCGGTATGCCAGCCGAGACGAGAGTAATGCCCGCAAGGTTACACCCAGGCATGGAAGACGTTACAATCTGCATGCGCCATGGTGCATTTCCGCGGCAGCACGCACCACATGGCGCCAACAGTTTACTGATCCTAGCAATGCCTTCTAAGAATCCCTATCAGAACCTCTGTCCTGTAGCCGCAGGTCTTTAGCCTGCGTACTTTCGGCTTCCAAATCGCCAGTTCTGTTAGGGACTCTAAATAGCCGGAGTGTCAAACGTTACAAGGGCATTCCTGACGTTTGAGTTGAAGCAGATCTTTCGACAAAGCGCTCGGGTCAGGAAAAAGCGGTCCTGGGTGAAACTTTGCCGCACAAAGTGGCGTAGTAAATCACTGTACTTTATAATACAAAGTGACATTTACGCCCACTACGTACATCATGGTCGGCAAGTCTATTGCAAATATACCAAACGTGAGTCCAAACAAACCGAGGAAGTGCAATGGCACCACCTGGCAAATCTCACAAAACGACGAAGACAGGCAATACCGCGTACCGTGCCGCCTTCGGGGTTGCGCTCGCGGCCGGATTCCTCCTCCTCTGGGTGATCGGTGCCGTAGGCATCATCGGGGATTCGGGCGACACTCCTGATCTGATGTATGGCGGTGTGATTGCCGTCGGACTCATCGGTGCCATCTTTGCCCGCTTCCAGCCACAGGGAATGGCCCGCACGATGTTCGCCGTGGCGGTCGCCCAGGCGTTGGTCGCCTCGGTCGCGCTGTTGGCCGGGATGGTCCCCGCGTACAACTCCGCCTACGAGATCCTGGGCATAAATGGGTTATTCATCACGCTGTTTGTCGCATCGGCCGGGCTGTTTCTGAATGCTTCGCGGGAGCAACCGCCTGCGGGTGCACCCGCAGGCGCCGAGTGTTAGCCGCCGGGGCGACGCTAACAACGATCCATGACACCAGTAGGAGGCTGAAGATGCATACAAGCAAGAACCTGAAGACCCACACACTGCTATCGGTACTAACCATTTTGATCGGGTTCGTGCTTTTGATTTATATGATCGTTGTAGAGGATGAACCAGGTGCAATTCCATTAATTCTGGTTGTATGTGGTACCGGATGGCTTCTCTACGCGCGATTCGGAACTCGGCCGCATCACGAGTAACCTCGCAAAGCGATGGAGTGGCCGCCCGATGAAGGTTTCCGGGGGGCCGGGCACAAGATGCTCGTTGCGGCCGGTAACGGAGTCTATGTTCGGCGCGGGCATCGTATGCGTCGGGGGCAGCCAGTTACGGCTGCCTCTGGGCTGCGTGGCGACGGTGACGGTGGCACTCACGTCAGTAAAATCAAGGCAGCACGCTCACATCCCCACACTCCCACACTCCCGGCGATCCGGCATCACGAGCAGTGCCCGTCGTCTCGACCGGTTTTCTCTACCAAACAGCCGTCAGGACTTGCACCGGACCTGTGAAATTCATAAATCATGGTCCACATGGATGCACAACTCTCGTTACGGTGATTGTCAATGGAAGTAATTCGTTCTGCGAAGACATACGACGTTTGTAT
>DASSAV010000409.1:0-3825 GCA_035699265.1 Rhodothermales bacterium | reverse complement strand
CCCCCGGCACACGCAAACCAGGCGAAAGTGTGCCATCTACCCCGAACCTTCAACCTCCCAACCTGCAACTTTCAACCAGAGATGTGCCAACAACGGAAAACTGACCACAAACAACCCACAAAAAAAATTTCGCCCGGCGTGTCGATTTCGCGTCGGCTCGTTCGACGTACTGATAGAAGCGGGACACACACCCGGTCCAAACCGTCCGGAAGCCCGTTCCCGAACCGAAATCCAAACCAGAAGGAGGCAACAATATGCGAGTCATGGTGCTGATCAAAGCCAACGAGGATTCAGAAACGGGCGTTCTGCCCAGCGAACAACTCCTGACCGAGATGGGGCAGTTCAACGAGGAACTCGTGAAAGCCGGCGTCATGCTCGCGGGCGAGGGACTTCACCCTAGCTCGAAGGCCAAGCGCGTCCGGTTTTCTGACGGAAGAAAGTCCGTGATCGACGGACCCTTCGCCGAAACGAAGGAGCTGATCGCCGGCTTTTGGCTCTGGCAGGTGCGGTCCATGGAGGAGGCCGTCGAATGGGTCAGGCGCATGCCGAACACCGGCAACGAGGAGGCAACGGTCGAGATCCGGCCGGTGTTCGAGGCGGAAGACTTCGGAGAAGAGTTCACGCCCGAACTCAGAGAGCAAGAAGAGCGCCTGCGGGAGCAGTCGGCCGCACAGCAAAAAGGAGCGCAACCGCAGCGCAACGGCGCCGCACAGAACATCTTCGTGAACCTGCCGGTCGAGGACCTCGACCGCTCGGTCACGTTCTTCAAAGAGCTCGGCTACACGTTCAACGCGCAGTTCACCGACGAGAACGCGACGTGCATGGTCGTCGGCGATAACATCTACGTCATGCTGCTGATAGAGAAGTTCTTCAAGACGCTAACCCCCAAGCCGATCGTCGATGCGAAGCGCGGTAACGAGACCTGCGTGGGCCTGTCGGCAGAGTCCCGGGAAGCCGTGGACCGCGTCGTGGAAATGGCGCTCGCTGCGGGCGCACGGCGCTTTGAGGATCCGGCTGACTACGGCTTCATGTACCAGTGGGGCTTCGAAGACCTGGACGGCCACATTTGGAATTATATCTGGATGGACCCCGCGCACGTCCAGCAGTAGCAGGATCAAGAACTGACACGCGAAAACCCCCGACCTCGTAGGGGCCGTTGCCGGCTCACCACAACCACCAGCATCAAAGGAGACATCGATGAAGATCACTGTGGAAACGTTCGTAAAATCCAAGCCGGACAAAGTCTGGGATGCCTGGAACAACCCGGCAGACATCGAGCAGTGGAATGCCGCCCAGGACGACTGGCACACGACCCGATGCACCGTCGATCTGCGCGAAGGCGGCAAGTTCCTGTCGCGCATGGAAGCGAAGGATGGCAGCGTAGGCTTCGACTTCGAGGGCCTGTACACTCGCGTCGTCCCGGAGCAGGCCATCGAATACCGGATGAGCGACGGCCGGGATGTCAGGGTCGCGTTCATCGAGCGCGATGGGGGCGTCCTCGTAAAGGAGACGTTCGACGCGGAAACGGAGAATCCGCCTGAGTTTCAGCGCCAAGGCTGGCAGGCCATTCTGGACAACTTTGGCCGGTACGTGGAGGCGAAGGGTTGAGGCTCGCTCCGGGTGTGTATTGCAGCAGGACGTACGCAGGAGCTCGGAAGATGTAAGCGTGTGCCCCCTGAATCCGCAATCCCCAATCCGAAATCTGCACAAGTCCTGCGAGTATCCCTCGCGTTCATCTACCCTATGGAGATTGCAAATGAGAAAGATCAAGGTCTTCGCACATATCTCGCTGGACGGAGTGATCTCGCCCGGCGGACCGAACGTAGACAACGCCTACGCGCATGGCGGATGGAAGGCACCCTATCGAACTCCGACCGGGGCAGCGGCCATCGCGGAGGCACAGGGCAAGAGCTTCGATCTGCTGCTGGGCCGCCGCACCTACGATCTTTGGGCCGGCTCCTGGCCGAAGGCGCCGAAAGGTTTGATCGCGGACGGTCTGAACGCCGCGACGAAATACGTCGCGACCCACAGGCCCGAGAGCCTCGAATGGGGACCGGTGGGCGACCTCGGCGCGGACACCCTGGAAGGAATTCGCGGCATCAAGTCGAACGGCGGCCCCGACCTGATCGTCTGGGGAAGTACGACCCTGACGTCCGTGCTGTTCGAGCAGGGACTGGTCGACGAGGTCCTGCTGATCGTCTACCCGGTCTTGCTGGGTCGGGGCAAACGCTTCTTTTCGGAGAGTGGTGACACGCGCGAATTCGCCCTCGTCAGCACGAAGGCCACACCCTCGGGCGTGCTCATGAACACTTACCGACCCGTTGGATCGCTGCGGACCGGATCCTCTGCAGAGCCGCCCGCCTGAGCCGACACCCAGGTCATTAAAAGCACCGTTAGGAATTGGGACGGTCACGAGAAATAGAGAACACATAATCGAGAATAGCCATGCAATCGACGCTTCAAAGAACCCCATTCATCAATGCGAGGCTGTGGACAGGGCGTACCATGAGCGGAATCGCCATCCTGTTCCTGCTCTTCGACAGTATCATCAAAGTGCTAGGATTCGCCGCAGCCGTTGAGGGGACCACCCAGCTCGGATATCCGGCGACGGCCGTTTTGCCCATCGGAATCATAGAGCTCATCTGTCTCTTCATCTATATGGTTCCGCGTACCTCCATCCTCGGCGCCGTCCTGCTGACCGGCTATCTCGGTGGCGCAATCGCAACCCACGTCCGCGTTGAAAGCCCACTCTTCACCCACATTCTCTTCCCGATCTACGTCGCCGTCCTGATATGGGGAGGGCTCCTCCTGCGCGACCCGCAACTGCGCAAATTCATCCTGTTCCGCGAGGCATAGCAGCGGGCAGAACATCGCATCATCCTCTAATCACGAACAACTATGGAAGCCAGAACACAACAGAAGATCACGCCACACCTGTGGTTCGACAATCAGGCCGAAGAGGCCATCAACTTCTACGTATCCGTCTTTAAGAACTCACCGCTTCAACGGGTGGGGGCTTCACGCGTCGTGAGTATCCACCGTTACCCCGACGACGTTCCCGAAGGGCCGATGAAAGATATGGGAGGAAAGGTGCTGCACGGGGTGTTTGAGCTTGCCGGCCAGCGGTTTATGGGACTCGACGGCGGCCCCTTGTTCAAATTCAACGAGTCGATATCGTTTTACGTCGACTGCGAATCGCAGGAGGAAGTAGATTACTTCTGGCAAAAACTATCGGCCGTGCCGGAAGCCGAACAATGCGGCTGGGTAAAAGACAAATACCGCATGTCCTGGCAGATTATCCCGAAAAGGCTTGGCGAGTTGATGAGCGACCCGGACCCCGAAAAAGCCGGAAGGGTCCTGCAGGCAATGCTTCAAATGAAGAAAATCGACGTTGCAAAGCTGGAAGAGGCGCACGAGGGCAAGTAGCGAAGGACCCAACAACTCTCAACGCATCAACCGTCAACCCGCAAACACCCGAAAGCCATGCGATTCATGATGCTGATGATCCCCAAGGGATATGAGGATGCCGCACCCGGCACCATGCCAGATGCCAAGGCCGTTGCGGCCATGATGAAATACAACGAAGACCTGCAAAAGGCGGGCGTGCTGCTCGCCCTCGACGGTCTCCACCCGCCTTCCATGGGCGCCCGCGTCTCCTTCTCTGGCGGGAAGCCCAGCGTTGTCGACGGACCCTTCGCCGAGGCGAAAGAGGTGCTCGGCGGTTACTGGGTGATCCAGGTGAAGTCGAAGGAGGAGGCCATCGAATGGGCGAAGCGCTGCCCCGGCTCAGACAACGAGGTGATCGAGGTTCGCCAGGTACAGGAG
>DASSAV010000408.1:0-6674 GCA_035699265.1 Rhodothermales bacterium | reverse complement strand
ACGGCCTCCTGAATCAGCAGCCTCAACTCGTCCTTTCCCAGGCTGTTATCGGGGCCGTTCTTCGCCTGGAGCTTCGTCGTCTTGTAATCCAGGCTCATCTTGATAACGAGCAGGAAAGTGACGAGACAGGCTATGGTTGCTAACAGCTCTTCCATGTCAGGTCTCAGTTGATGCGGTAGGTATACTCAGGATCTCATTCGCCGGGAGCTTTCCCCAGCCTCGGTCAGCAGGTATCCGTCCGATCCCCCTGTGCGTTCGTCCAGGGACCGGACCTGCTCCTCCAGCGGTGCGATCCGTTCTTCCAGGGTCTCCCGGATCAACTCCCGCAATTCAGCTTTGCTCAGGCTGTTGTCGGGCCCATGCCTCGCCCGAAGCTTCACGATTCGGTAGTCATAGCCCAGCTTCGCCACCGTAAGGCAAGTGCAACACGATGCGATGACAGAAAGAAGTGTAATCAGGAGGGGATCCACAGCACCGAACTCTAAAGCTCAAAGGACTACGAATAGGTCGATACGCACAGTATCAGACCCGCACATCCGATGCAACGCCTTGCCCTCTTACGTCGGTTCCGGGCTCCGGCAGACCGGACGCAGGCAACTGCCGGTCGACCTTCCGCTCCAATTGCCGCACACGATCTTCCAGTGGTGCAGTGCCCTCCTCAACGGCTTCGCGCAGCAACTGCTGCAACTCGCCTCGGGTGAGGCTCGAGCCACTGTCCGCACCTGGATGGCTCTTAATCCACGTGCGCGCGACGGCGGTGGCCATAACGATGGCGGTGATGATGATGGCGAAAATTTCCCCAGGCATAAGTCCTGTCCAGTTACTGAAAGTGACGTATCCGGCACGCGATCCATATCCTTACGACGCCCGAATAAAGTAGTTACAAAAGTCCGGCCTCGCATCCCTCCCTCAGGAAAAGGCATTCAGGCCGGTGATATCCTGCCCGACGATCAGGGTATGCACTTCATGCGTTCCCTCGTAGGTGACTACTGACTCCAGGTTCATCATATGCCGCATGACGGGGTACGTACCCAGGATCCCATCTCCTCCCAATACCTGCCGCGCCGAACGGGCGATGTCCATCGCCATCGCTACGTTATTGCGCTTGGCGAGGGAGACCTGCTGCGGGCGCATTGTTCCAGCGTCCTTCATCTTCGCCAGCTTCCAGGCAAGGAGTTGGGCCTTCGTGATCTCCTGGACCATGTCCACCAGCCGCTCCTGGATAAGCTGGAAACCGCCGATGGGGCGGTCGAACTGCACGCGGGATTTCGCATGCTGGAGCGCGGCGTCGTAGCAAGCCATCGCGGCGCCGATGACACCCCAGGCGATACCGTAGCGGGCTTGCGTCAGGCACGAGAGCGGCGCCTTCAGCCCAACGGCTTCGGGCAGCTTGTCACCGGCAGGGATCCGCACGTCCTCGAGGATGACCTCCGATGTGATCGCTGCGCGGAGCGACCACTTGTCCATGATCCGAGGCGTCGAGACGCCGGGGCGGTCCAATTCTACCAGGTAGCCGCCGATCTCGCCGTGCTCATCCTTCGCCCAGACGACGCATACGTCTGCCTCCGAGGCGTTGGTACTCCACCGTTTGTGGCCGTTCAGGACGTACCGGTCGCCGTCCCGGATGGCGCGGGTTTCGAGCGCGGCCGGATCGGAGCCGTGCCTGGGCTCCGTCAGGGCAAAGCAGCCGATCGCCGCCCCCCTGGCCAGTGCAGGCAGCCACCGGTGCTTCTGCTCCTCGCTGCCGAATCGGAAGATCGGATACATGGCCAGCGAGCCTTGCACGGAGCAGAACGAGCGCAAGCCGGAATCCGCGCGTTCGATCTCTTGCATCATCAGGCCATAGACGACGTTGTTGTACCCGCCGCAGCCGTACTCCCTCGGGAGGTTCGGTCCCAACAGCCCCAGCCGCGCAAACTCAGGGACCAACTGGGCGGGAAACGTCATTGCCTGGGCGTATTCTTCGATAATGGGGATGGCCTCCTGCGAAACGAACGACCGGACCCGGTCCCGAACGGTCTTCTCCTCGTCAGTCAGAAGATCGTCGAGGCCGTAGTAATCCGACGCCTGGAACGCCTGTGGGTCGTATCCCGTGGTCGACTCGAGCGCGGTTTCTGTATCCATTCTGGCTGAACTGCTCCGATGCTTGCGTAGTGTAATGCGTCATAATACAGAAAAGCGCGTACTGGCATACACATTCGGGATGCAACGGGACTATGACGGTATGGCAAAAATCGCTGCGCTGCCGTAAATAGCACGCGGCCGCCGCGTTACATGGGCTCTTGCAAGCAATTCGTAACCGACCCCACCCACTACGAGACGAAAACGGATGCGACGATTTTCTCTGATCACGGCGGCCCTTGCCGCCATCCTGTTCCTCACGTTCCTTTCGCCAACGCACGTACTGGCGCAGGCTATGCCCCGCTTCGGACTGGGTTTCAATGTCCTGGGCAGCACAGCCGACGGCCTCGGCATCGGACTGACCGGCCGGGCTTCGGCACCGCTCAATGCCGACCTGTCATTGGGGCTGGATCTGGGCGCGACGGGATTCGTGCTGGGAGGGCGCCGCGACGCGACCTGGGTATTCGAGCCGCAGGCATCGGCCATTATCACGCTGCCGCCGCGTGGAAACCGCGCGATGTACTACCTGGCAGGTTTGGGGGCTTATCTCCCTCTGACGAGCGATCCCGATGCTGACGCTAAGGCCGGGCCTACCATTCACGCCGGCGTCGGCTGGGTGCAGACACTCCGGGAAACGACCGTGTTCTACGAAATAGACCCGGCGCTCGTCATTGCAGAGAACAAAGTCGATCTGGCATTTCCATTTCGGGTAGGCATTATTTTTTAGCCTCGTCCTTTACAGATATGCCACAGGTGTCGTAGCTGCTACCTGACAATCACCATCGGCCGCGTAGCCGCATGTCCTTCGGCCTCCAGTCGTACGAAGTATACCCCACTCGCCAGCGGCTCGCCGCCCATGCCCCGCCCATCCCACACCGTCACGTGGATGCCCGCCTCTAGCTCTTCGCCACGTACGAGGGTCGCTACCTCCTGGCCCAGCCCGTTATATACCTTGAGGGTGACGCTGGCATCCTGAGGCAGTCCGTACCGGATCGTTGTACTCGAACGGAAAGGATTCGGGAAGTTCGGGAATACCTCGTACGTATGGGGCACGTCGCGTATGGCCTCCAATTTCCGGTCGACGAAGGCCGTAGTCCCCACGATCAGTTGCAGGCTGCGCGGGTGGCCGGCTCCCACCCTGCCAAGCGTATAACCTGCCGACGCGCGGAGATCCTGCGTGTATTGCAGCATGTCATCGACCAGCCACACCTCATAGGTTTCAGGTACCCTGTCCAGACCGGTAAATTGCAAGTGTACGGGAGCGCCGAGATTGGCGCGGACCTCGAAATCCCATACGTCCCCCTCCTTGGGCTCCGCCCGTACATCGGCTGCATACCGCGCGCCAACCATGTCCCATTCCGGATGGGGGAAGTATGCGGAGACGAATTCGCCTATCACGGGCGGTTCCGGCTGGTCGAACGCATCCCAGTCCGGCGCGGCTCCCTCGGCTACCGCCGCTACGTTGTCCTCATCCAGGGCATTCCCTGATTCAGCGGTGATCTGTATCGCCCACAACGCCGCCGATGCGGAGCGCTTGCCGGCCTTCGATGCAGCGACGGCTGGATCTACGAACAGGGTGTCCACCGCCTGTCGGTTATTAAAGACTGCATACCCCTCGAATGGCTGCATCGCAACGACAGGCGCCGTCTGAGGGTTGTTCCAGTTCCCGGCGAACGAACGCAGCGCAAAACCCTGGCCGCTCTTCATGCGGAGATTCTGCACGGGCACAGCGAAGTCGAAAGGCGTGCCGATCAGATTCCATCCCGGTTGGAGGCGGATACCGAACGGCCGCTGCAGATCAGTAGAGGTACCAGGGCCCGTATCGATACTGAGCCCCCCTTCTCGCGTAATCACCCAGAAACCTTTGCCTGGATTCATCTCTCCCGCCTCCGGGTACTCTGAGATCTCCTCGTCGGGAAGCAACTCAAAGAGGCGCCACTTCGTGCTATCGTACGGTCCGAGGTCGTCGGCGAGGACGGCGCTCGCCGTACGATTTGCCAGGTCCAGCGGTATCGAGATGATGCGGTAATCCGCCTGCTTGCTGCCTTCAGGGGTCGGCAGGCTGGCAGAAATGCCGGGGTCCGGCACCTCCACACGGATCGCGTAGGTATCCGATCGGGGGAGCCGCAGCGTCTTGCCGCCGCGGTCGGCGATTGCGATGTAATAGACCAGCCCTTTCTCGGTAACGGCCGTTGCGGGGATTGTACCACTGAAATGGTTTCCCTGCGCTGTCATGGGCACCGTCGTGAATGCGATCTCCCCGCCCGACTTGTAAAAGAGCGTGGCGCTTTGGACGCCCTTCGCACCGTGAACGTCGGCACGGATATCGACGTCTTCGTTCAGCGCCTGTACATTCGGCGGCGTGTGATCGGCAGACAGGCTGCTGCTCTCTACGGGGAGCGTGCCGATCAACCCACTACCCATCGAAAAAGAACCGCCCTGCGTCTGGCCGGACGGAGAGGCATCACCGGCACTGGACCTGAGGGAGAAGGTCTCGCTCTGTGTATACCCGCCGAGGGTGCTCAGAGAGGAGGCTTCCAGGCGCAGCGTCTGGGCGTGCGTAGGGGCTGCTATCGTCAACAATGCGACGCCGCACACGAGACCACGGGGCCAGGTTAATGCACACGACTTCCTCATCTCGGTTCAGGGCTTAATGTGCCGGGTGCCGTCCTGCTGTCTCTTCAGCCGAAGCCGCAGGCTGGAGCGGCGCTCCGGAGGCGCTCCGTTCCAGTTGCTCTACGCGGGAAGCCAGACTCTGAAGCGTCGCCTGCTGCGCCTCAAGCTGCTGCTGTTGTACTTTTACGGCTTCGATCAGGACGGCGACGAGCCGGGCGTAGTCCACTGTCTTCGCGTCTACGCCGTTGTCTTCGTAGGTGACGACTTCCGGCACCACCTGCCCGACCTCCTCCGCAATGAGGCCGACATCCTGCCTGCCGTCCTTCTTCCATTCGTAGCGCACCCCGCGCAGTTGTTCTACCAGCGAAACGGGGTCTTCAATCGGGCGAATGTTCGTTTTCCACCTGCGCGAGCTCGGCTCCCCGCTGTTGACATCGATGGTAACCGTTTTACCGCTCGGTGTTATTTCGACATTCGCACTGCCCGGCGCCAGCGTAATCTGGCCCGCCAAGCCGTTCATGCCCGTCACCACGGCACTCGTATCGAGCTTAGCAACGGTTACAGCGCCATCGGCCAGCTTCGCCGTGGTAACCGCATCGTCATTCAGGCTGAGCGTCACCGTCGTTGAGTCGCCTGCGGCAATGAGCCCATCCCCGGCCTGTACCCTGGCCATGATGTCATCGCGGCGCTCCCCTGTCCCGGAGATTGTGATGGTCCCATTACTCTCCTCGCTAATCGAAATGTCCTTTCCGCCTCGCAAACTCACATTGCCGCGCTGGCCATTCAGACTCGTGACCAGTGCAGTATCGTCAAGGCTCAATGTGACGTCTCCGGAAGTCCCCCCCCCACTCAATCCAGTGCCCGCAGTCACACCTGTAATGTCACCGCCCGCACTGGCGGATGAGATCGTGATCTGGTCGCCGCTGTCGTCGATAGTGACATTACTGCCACCCTGAAGCGTAACGGGACCGGTCTTGCCATTGAGGCTAAGTACCGCCGCGTTGCCTGCCAGCTTCGCCGCACTGACTGCTCCATCGACAATCTTCTGAGCCGTTACAGCGTCATCGGCCAGCTTTGCCTCGGTCACTGCATCATCGTCCAGGCTCAAGGTGACATCTCCGGAGGTCCCCCCTCCACTCAATCCTGCGCCTGGAGTCACACCTGTAATGTCACCGCCGCCGCCACCACTCGCGGAGATAGTGATCTCGTCGCCGGTGTCCTCGATCGTGACGATGCCGCCGCCCTGAATCGTAACAGGGCCGGTCTTGCCGTTCAGGCTCAGCACTGCGGCGTTGCCGGCAAGCTTGTCGGCACTCACTGCACTGTCAGCCAGCTTATCTGTGGTCACGCCGCCTTCGGCCAGACTCAGGGAGACCTCCCCGGACGTACCTCCTCCTTCTAACCCGCCATCCGCAGTCACACCCGTGATGTCCCCGCCCGCACTGGCCGCTGAGATCGTGATCTGGCCCGCCGCCTCTGAAATGGTAACGTTGTTGCCCTCCTGAAGGGTAACGTTGCCTTGCTGGTTGTTCAGACTCAACACCGCAATATCGTCGGCCAGCTTGGACGCCGTCACGGCCTCATCGGCGATGTTCTTGGTGTCCACCGCAGCAGAGGCGAGCTTGGCCCCGGTAACCGAACCATCGGCCAATGCCCCCGTTGTTACCGAACTGGTTCCGAGCTTAGTCGGCGTGACGGCACCGTTACCGAGCTTGGATTCCGTAACCGAGAGGTCTGCCAGCTTTGTATTGTCGACCGCGGCGGCAGCTAGCTTATCCTTCGTCACGGCGCCATCCGCGAGCATTTCCCTCTGGATGCCCTCCTCCGTCACGTTCAGCGTAGCCGTAGGACCGTTCGGATTGCTGACCTGAAGCGCCCCGTCCGTGTTCTGCACCCCTTGAATACCGGTACCTCCGCCGCCGCTGCCCGCATTGATC
>DASSAV010000407.1:0-3207 GCA_035699265.1 Rhodothermales bacterium | reverse complement strand
TGCCGCTGAGAGAAACGGACGTGCGGGTAGGCTCCTGTGGATTCAGGCGGTCGCGAGAGGCTTATTACCCGTTGCTCAACACCGTGGAGGTGCAGCATACCTTCTACGATCCGCCCCCCGTCGAGACGCTGCGCGAATGGCAAGCGGAGGCGCCGGACGGCTTCGAGTTCACGCTGAAGGCATGGCAACTCATTACCCATCACGCGGGCAGCCCCACGTACCGGCGGCTGAAACGCACCCTTTCCGACAGAGAAAAGGCAGAAGCGGGATTTTTCCGACCCGGCAGCACCGTGATGGGAGCGTGGGACGTGACACGGGCGTGCGCGAAGGCGCTACGCGCCCGGGCCGTGCTGTTCCAGTGCCCGGCCCGGTTTCGGCCCACACCCGACCACGTCGATTACATGCGGCATTTTTTCGGGACGGTGGAGCGGGACGGCTTATCCTTCTGCTGGGAGCCCCGTGGGGGCTGGCCGCCCGAGCTGGTGGTGGAGTTATGTGAGGAACTGGACCTGTGGCACACGGTGGACCCGTTCGCAGAGCCGACGATGACGCCGGACCGGTGCTACTTCCGGCTGCACGGGCGGGGCGGATGGCGGTACAAGTATGACGACGGCGAGCTGAACGAACTGCGGGAGATGCTGCCGGAAGACGGACCGTCCTACGTATTCTTCAACAACGTGGAGATGATCCCGGATGCCGTTCGATTTCGGGCGATGGTAGAGCGCGAGGGGTGACGGCACCCTTGTCCCGGGGTCGCAGCTCCCCTCACCATTTGATGCGGTGAAGCGGCGTGAGGGTGACAGGGCCCAGCAAGCCGGAGGGCCGCAACGGCCAGTCGGATGCGTCGAACGGCTGGTATTGCAGGTTCACGAAGTTGATATCGTAGAAGATTTTCCAGGGCACGTCGCGCCGGTCCAGATCCCGGATGCGGTTGGCCGCCAAGTTGGTTACATCGACTTCCAGCACATTGCCACTCGGCTTCAGGGCACCGGTCTGTATCTGGAAGGGCGATGCGAGCAGGGTGCCGAGCGCCCGGCCATTCAGCCGTACCCGAGCGCTCGCGGCGACGTTTCCCAGGTCGAGCCGGTAGTTATCGGCCTCCCCGGGTGCGTCGAACCGGATGGTGTGGCGTGCCGTGCCCGCGAAGCGCGCGGCTTCACCACCGCCGAGAACGGTCCACGAGACCAGGGTGTCCGTATCGAAAGAGGCGGGGCGCCCGGGACCGCCCTCCGTGAACGTGACGTGCCACCTACCCATAATGGGCATAGAGGGACCGGCAGATCCGTAGTAGATCCAAGCCGAGCCGCTCATGGGCTCGTCCGTCGTGCGCAAAATCATCGAAGCGCCCGGCTCTAGCTGAAGATATACCTCTACACCTCCGTGAGGATTTGTATGGACCCACGCGAGACCTGTTTTCCCTGTCATGGGATCCATTAATCCTACAGATGCGGCGGGCACCGCCAGTGGAAGCCAACCCTGGAAGGCATCCTGCCCGGCATTGCGAATGAAGTAGTACTGGCCGACCGCATCCTTGCGCCGGATGAACCGGATGCCTGTCTTCGTCATAGGTTCTCCGGCTATCCCCGCCCACGCAAGTAGGGCGCCCAGCGAGTCGCCCAGAGCGAGACGTCCCTTCCCCATTACAGCCTGCCGCACCCGGCCATGCGAGGTCGCTAAACGAAGCACCTCGCTTCGGAGGCGCTGCATCTGCCCACGCCGCTCCGGCAGGCGGCCCAGGCCCGGCACATCCGCTGGAAGACCGCCCTGGAACAGCACGGTGGCCCCGGCGCGGGCGAGGTCGAGCAGCGCCTGGAAGGTCCGCACCGGCATGTGCCGGGTGGCGGGCACCACGACGGCCCGGTAGGAAGACCCCGGCATCCGGATACGCCTGTCCGGGGCCACGGACGCCCCGGCAAGCTGAAGGTCCGAGACGTAGTCGAACCCGTACCCGTTCCCCAGAAGCCAGCGCGCGCTGCGCGAGACGGGTTTTGTGTAGAACCATTCGGGGTCGTGGACGGCAAAGCTCATGCGCAGGCCCGTGGTATCGTGCCAGTTGTCATATATGGGCCAGTAGAGCAGGACGTCATTGGCCGGCGTGCCGGCCTGGAGGATCGACTGGCTGCGGGTGACGTACTGGACCAGGGCGGGCAAGTCGTGCCAGATGGGATTGCGGGGGTTGATCTGCGACGAGGCATAGAAGAGCCAGCCCGGCCACGCGGCATCCTGCGGCGAATAAGCCGTACCGTGGAAAACGACGTGATTGACGCCGCTCAAGAAGAGCTGGTCCACCTCCTGCTTGAGCTGGGCGAGTGAGACGGTAAAGTGCTCGCCTAGCCACGTCCCCGTTTCGGATGAGCACAGGCGCTTCCCGGCAACGTGGGCGGCCGAGCAGGCGAATCGGCTGATAAGCGGGTCGCTGTCGGTCCCGCCGAGCGGGCCGAACAATTCGGTCTCGGGGATGTCCGAGGCGGCGTAAAGGTCCAGCAGATTGCCGGGCGAGCCGTGGGCCTGGTTTCGGGAGAGGCTGCCGTGCTTGTGTGCCCAGGCGGTGAGGGGAAGCAGAAAGTTCTCACGGAGGAGTTCGGAAAGCGTTTCCCGGTAGTCCGACTTGACACGCGCGATCTCATCGGGGTCTCCCCTCCCCCGCAGCGCAGGCAGGTGCCTGGCGAGATCGTAGCCGCGCCGGGCGTTGAACTCCTCGAAGAGATCGGGTGTCCAGTTGCCCGTATACTCGAAGGAATCATGGAAGAAGGCCCGGATGCGGCCCGAAGGTATGGCGGACGTCCGCTGGCCGTAGGCAGCCAGGTAGCTGTCCACCGATGCCCGAGAAAAGGGGTCGATGGTCAGCCCTCCCCCGCCGGGTGACGGTCGTTTCACTTTCTCGCCGGAGGGCCTGGTTTCCGCGACGTAGACCGTCCAGTCGCCAGCCGGAGCGGTCCACGACAGGGTGCCGGAGGAATCTACCCGGTCCATAAGATCCACGAACTGCCCGTCCGTTCCGAAGGCAGCCACGGCCTGCACGCGGCGACTGTGGAGATCGCGGGTCCAGACGGTACCGGCCGGGGCGCTGTCGGCGGTGAGATGCAACGAGGCATTGGCCTGCTCCGGGAGGACGAACGGCCCGCCGGAGCGCCAGCCGGAGCCTGGCGGCATGTCCAGCCGCATGCCGAGCCGGCCGGCCTCGTCCATGGCATAGCGGAGCATCTC
>DASSAV010000406.1:0-10543 GCA_035699265.1 Rhodothermales bacterium | reverse complement strand
CTCAATGCAGACAGCTCTCTCCTGAATCCGCCTCCTTCTTGAATCCGTCGAATCACGGCCCGCGCGCCGGAAGGAATCTCCGCGCGGTTGAGCGAGTGGCGCCCGAGACACCCTCCGCATGATTGCCAACGCTCATGCGCCGCTCGGTCGATGTGCGCGCCGGGAAGGGGATTCGCGCGTTTTGATTCGATCGCCCTTCTTTGGTCCTTTCTTGGGCGCGCAAGAAAGGACGTACCCAGGGAAAGCACATTCCCCCGAGTACAAGAACACGCCACAAACCTGTGCCATCTGTGCCATCCGAACCACCAAAAACGCCCGAGAAATGCCGGATTCGGCTGGCACACCGGAAATCGCGTAAACGTGTGCCATACCTCAGAGCCACGCAATCCCTCCCGATTCACCGGGTGACTCCCCGGATTCAGCAGGCAACGGACCGGACTGAGCCTCGTCTGGACTGCCAGTCACCCGGTGAATAGCCCGCCCCGGCTTGTCGGGGGTGTGCCATCGCCCCGAGTCCCCGGAAACCAGCCTCCCGACATACAATTTGTGCAACCCTCAACCCATAAACCCGCAAACAGAGTTGTGCCATGTGTGCCATCCGATTCGCTCAAAATGCCCTGGAAACGCCGGATTCACCCCGGCACACGAAAACCGCTCAATAGTGTGCCATCCAAATTTCAACCTGCTAACCTTCAACCCGCTAACCTGCAACATCAAACCAGAGTTGTGCCATGTGTGCCACCCAAACCCCTCAATACACCCCGAAAACCGCAATAATCACCCGCTGGCACAAAAAACGAGCAAACCTGTGCCATCCACCCTCACCACCTACAACTGACCACGAACAACCAACAAACCTGTGCCATCCCCCGACTTGAACACATAAACACGTGAACACTCGATCACACCGTCACCCCCTGCTTCCAGATGGCAATCTCACGAACACCGTTGACCTCGTTTCGAGCCTGCACCCGGCCCGATGCAACGTCCAGGATGAAGCGCAGCAGGGCGTTCTCCAGTTCGTCCATCGACGCCGTCCCATCGATCAGCGCCCCGGCGTTGAAGTCGATCCAGTGCGTCTTCTTCTCGTAAATGGGCGTGTTGGTGGAGATCTTGACCGTGGGCGCCGGGAAACCGAGGGGGGTGCCGCGCCCCGTGGTGAACAGGATGACGGTGGCCCCGCTCACGGTGAGCGCGGTGGAGGAGACCGCATCGTTGCCCGGCGCGTTGACGAGCGCCAGACCTCCCCGGCGGGCCTGCTCGCCGTATTCGAGCACCTGGGTGACGATGGCCCGCCCACCTTTCTGCGTGGCGCCCAGCGACTTCTCTTCCAGCGTCGTCAACCCCCCGTCTTTGTTGCCGGGCGACGGGTTTTCGTAGACGGGCTGCCCGTGGGCGATGAAATATTCCTTGAACCGATTGATCATGCCGACCACCCGCTCGAACACCTGCTCGTCCTGCGCCCGGTTCATGAGCTGCTGCTCGGCGCCGAACATCTCCGGGACTTCGGTCATCAGCGCGGTCCCGCCGTACGCCGTCAGCCGGTCGGTTGCGCGCCCCACCAACGGATTCGCAGTAACACCCGAGTAGCCGTCGGACCCCCCGCATTTCACGCCCAGAACAAGGTCGGATACGGAGCACGCCTGGCGCCGGTCGGACGCCATGATCCCCGCCAGCTCCCGGCACAAATCCAGGCCGGTTTCGATCTCGTCCGCCACGTCCTGCGCATTGAAGAAACGGACGCGGGATTCGTCTACGTCGCCCGCTTCGGCCAGCAGGTCCGCCATCTGGTTGTTCTCGCAGCCCAGCCCGATGACGAGGATGCCCCCGGCATTCGGGTGGCGCATCAGCCCGGCCAGCACCCGCCGCGTGTTGACGAGGTCGTCCCCGAGCTGGCTGCATCCGTAGGGGTGCGAGAAGGCGTAGACCCCGTCCACACCGGCATCCGCCAGCTCCTCGCGGGCCATGCGGGCGATCATCTCGGCGGCGGTGTTGACACACCCGACGGTATTGAGCACCCAGATCTCGTTGCGGGTCCCGACCCGCCCACTCACCCGGCGATACCCCATAAAGACGGGCGCCTCCCCTCCACTCTGCTGCGGCGCCGTGCGGACGGGCTCGTACCGGTAGGCCCGGGCCCCTTCGAGGTCGGTCCGAAGGTTATGCGTGTGCACCCACGCGCCTTCCGGTATGGGGCGTGTCGCGTGCCCGATCACGTGGCCGTATTTGAAGACCTGCTCCCCCTCCGCCACGCTGCGGCGGGCCAGCTTGTGCCCGGCAGGCACGTCGTCACGAAGCACGACGGCCTTCCCGGCAACCTCCACCTCCGCCCCGGCAGCGAGCGGCCTGAGCGCTACAGCCACGGTGTCGGCCGGATGGATGAGCAGTACCGGCGGCGCGAGGTCGACTTGTTTCGCCTCCATGTCCTTCCCTCCTGATGGGCTTTTCGAGATGGGATGGGGTTGCATGAGATGAGATGGGATGGGGTTGCATGAGATGATACGACGCGGGCGCTGCGGTGACAACTCTCCCCACGCAGCCGTTGACATTATCGCCGGATACCTTCACATTAACTGTACGTGAGGAGCAATTGTGCGCCAGGACCCGGCTGGCATTGAACCCTGGCCGGTGTTGATCCCTAGATAGCCCTCTCCGCGAACTTATCAGCCTACTCACTTCCAGCACCACGGCCATGAAAAACGCTTCTTCCCCTTCGCATCTGACACGCCGGGACTTCGTGAAGACCGGTGCGGTCTCGCTCGCAGGCATCAGCATCGTGCCGCGCCACGTGCTCGGCGGCGCCGGCTTTACCCCGCCCTCCGACAAGCTGCCCATCGCGTGCATCGGCGTGGGATCCCAGGGCAGCCGCGTAATGATGGACTTCCTGAAGCAGGACGGCGTACAGATCGTCTCCGTGTGCGACGTGAATTCCGGCAGCGGTGACTATCTGGAGTGGGGCCCCGGCGAGCTACGTGGCAAGTACCGCGCAATCCTGGAAGACGATAGCTACGGACCCGACGAGGGCACCTGGGCGGGTCTCAAACCTGCGCAGGACCTCGTACAACGCTATTACGCGAAGAAACTCGGCCAGCCCAACTACAAGGCGACCGCCTACGAGGACTACCGCGACCTGCTGGACAAGGAAAAAGATATTGAGGGGGTAGTCGTCTGCCCGCCCGACCACCAGCACGCCATCGTCTCCATCGCGGCCCTGCGGGCCGGCAAGCACGTCTTCAGCCAGAAGCCGATGGCGCATACGGTCGAAGAGGCCAAACACATGGCCGACGTCGCCCGCGAGACGGGCCTGGCAACCCAGGTGGCGACGGGCAACTCGGCCTCCGAAGCCACCCGGCTCCTGACCGAGTGGATCGCGGACGGCGCCATCGGGCCCGTGCGTGAGGTCTACAACTGGTCCTCCCGCCCCTTCTGGCCCCAGGGGCTCGAAACGCCCACACAAGCGGATCCCATACCGTCCTATATGAACTGGGATCTCTGGCTCGGCCCCTCACCGTACCGGCCCTTCAACCGCATCTACCAGCCCTTCGTCTGGCGCGGGTGGTACGACTTCGGCAGCAGCTCCATCGGCGACATGGGGTGCTACAGCTTCGATACCATCTTCCGCGCCTTGAAGCTCGGCGGGCCGGAGCGCATCGAGGCCAGCTCCACACCCGTCTTCCCGGACAGCTACCCGCTGGCCTCGGTCTTCCATTTCCACTTCCCGGCGCGCGGTGACATGCCCCCCGTCGTCCTGCACTGGTCTGACGCGGGTATCAAGCCCGAGAAGCCGGAAGAGCTCGGAGACGCGGAGCTGCCCGCCGAAGGGCTCCTCTTCGTGGGCGACAAGGGGAAGATCATGGCCGAGTTCGAGGGCGGGGAGCCGCACCTCATCCCCGAGAGCGCGGACAAAGCCTACCAGCGCCCGCCAAAGACGCTCCCCCGCTCCATCGGCCACTACGAAGAATGGATCGCCGCTGCGAAGGGCGAGCCGGTAACCCCGGCGGCCAACTATATGTTCGCTCAGGCCGTCACCGAAACTATCCTGCTCGGCAACGTCGCCGAGCGCGTCGGCAAGACGCTCTACTGGGACCCCGACCGACACGCGCTCACCGGATCCACGGCGGCGGCGGCCAGCTCCCTCCTGACACTGCCCTACCGGGATGGGTGGACGGTCTGAGTAGAGTCTGAGAGCCTATGAGGGTAGGAGGGTACGAGTCACTATCGTTGGCTCCTACTTTCGTAGGCTCGTAGTTTCGGTTACACCTCGGCAACAAAACGACGTTCAAAGAAGCATGGCAAAACGGTGGCGCGTGGGCATGGTGGGGCTGGGGCACTGGTATTCGGCATACGGACTGGCCCGGGCGCTCCCGGAATACACGAAGGCGGAGCTGGTTGCGGTCGCCTGCCCCGACCGCGAAAAGCTGGACGCCTTCGCCGATACCTTTCACCTCGACCGGCACGAAGACTATCGCAGCCTGCTCGAACGGGACGACATCGACGTCGTCCAGATCGTCCCACCCGTCTCGGAAATCCCGTCCTGCACTATTCTGGCGGCGGAAACGGGCAAGCACATCATCCTGGGGAAACCCATGGCCATGACGCTCGCGGAGGCCGACCGGATGGTAGAGGCCGTCGAGCGGACGGGCGTCGTGTGCCTGCCGTTCCAGGGCATCATGCGGCTGCGCTATGCCGGGCTGAAAGAGCAGGTCGCGCGTGGCGACGTCGGCGACCTCGTCCTGATGCACCAGAAGGCCCGCTGGTCGATTGCGGAGGACTGGTACCGCTCCGGCACGCCGGGCTGGTTCGCCGACCCCCGTTACGTGCCCGGCGGCGCCCTGATAGACGAGGGCATCTACTGGATGGACTTCTTCCGGTGGCTCGCCGGGAGCGAGGTCGTGGAGGTAGAGGCCCGCACGGCCAACCTGGTGCACAAAGACATCGGCGTGGAGGACTGGGGGCTGGCGATCTTTGCCTTTGCCAGCGGCGTCACCGCCACCCTGGAGGCGTCCTGGACCATCAACGCGCCGCGCAAAACCGGCCCCTCCCCCAAGCAGAACAGCGTCCACCGCCTGGAGGTGATCGGCACCCGCGGCGAAATCATCGACCAGCGCCCCGGCACGCCGGGGCGGGCCATTCTGGCCGCAGGCGCTGAAAGCTGGGTGTTCGAGCAGCCTGCCGGAGAACTGTTCGGACCACCCGTACCCGGCCCGCTCGATCACCTGATCACCTGTATCGAAAGCGGCACGGAGCCGGTCGAGACCATCCGCGAGGCCCGCGACACGTTCGTCGTAGCGATGGCGGCGTACGAATCAGCGCGCACAGGCCGCCCGGTGCGCCCGGCCTGATCAGTGCGATGCCCTCCCACTCTTCTCTCCTTCCCTCCTTCCCCCTCCCACCCTTTCCCACTCCCCCCTCCTCCCTTCTCCATCAGAACCGCAGGGTGAACACCGTCCGGTTATCCGGCTCGGACACGGCGCTCAGGGTACCGCCGTGCTGTCGCATGATCTGGCGGGAAAGGCTCAGCCCGATGCCGGACCCCTCCTTCTTGGTCGTGAAGAACGGAATGAAGATCTTATCGATGGCCTCCTGCACGATGCCCGGCCCGTTGTCGGCCACCTGAAGCACCGTGCGCCCCCGCTCGTCGATGTGGGCGGACAACGTGACAGCGGCGTCCGGGATTCCTTCCGCGGCTTCCATTGCGTTCTTGAGCAGGTTGATGAGCACCTGCTCGATCAGTTCGGGGTCAGCCGTCAGGTCTAGCTGATCGGGCTCGATGCTGCGTGTGAACCGGATGCCGCGCGCTTCCATCTGCGGCTGCATGAGGAGCGCCACGTCGCCAAACAGATCGGCGATGCGGAAAATGCGGAAGTCCGGCTTGGGGATGCGCGTCAGGCTCCGGTACGCATGCACGAAGCCCAGCAGGTTCTGGCTTCGCCGCTCGATGGTGCGTACCGCATTCCGTACGTCTGCTAAGGCCTCCGTTACGACGGCGCCGTCTCCCGCTGGCTCGCCGATGTCCATCAACAACTCGTTGGCCGTAGATGCCAGCGACGCGATCGGGGTAATCGAATTCATGATCTCGTGCGTGAGCACCCGCGTCAGCTTCTGCCACGACTCGATCTCCTTCTCTTCCAGTTCGCTCTGGATGTTCTGGATGGACACGAGCGTGTAGAGATCGCCCCGCATCTTAAACTCCGTCGCGTAGATGGAGAGCTGTAGAAGGTCGTCGTCGTCCACCACCTGCACCAGCGCCTTCTCGCCGGAGCGAAGCTGCAGCAGAATGCCCGCCAGCTCCCGGTTGTGATCGGAGAGCGCCCGAATGTTCCTCAAGTGCGTCACCCGCAGAAGGCGCTTGGCGGCGGCGTTGATGAGCCCGACCTCCCCGTCCTGTTTGAACGAAAGCAGCCCGATCCCGATGTGCTGCACCACCGTCAGCAGGTACCGGTAGCTCTCCTCCTTCTCCGACCGCTCCGCCCGGAACTCGTCCATTACGGCGCTGAATGCGCTGCTCAGTTCCGCGAACCGCTCCCCGCGCCCCCCGCTCGTGAACGCCTGGGAGAAATCGCTGTACTGAATCGACCGCAGAAAACGGCCCAGGTCCCGGTTCGTCCGCTCGACGTACATAATCAGCGCGTATAACTGCGACACCGCCGCCAGCGCCACCAGCCCCGCCGCCATGTACGACGCCGTGCGATACGCCAGAAAGATCGCCACCAGCATCGTCACGCCGATAAGGACGACCCTTGTGCTACACTGAAAGCGAAAACGCTTCATTCGTGAAAGAGGGAGAGAGAGAAAGAGAGGAAGAGTGAGGGAGCAAGATGTGATGCCGATCTGCTGAATCCTACGGTGCTGTGTCGTAGTCTACCTCATCCTCTCGAACGACACGCGACGGCCCGCACCACTTTTCAGGAGCGCCGAGCATTTTCACCAGCCCACCTATGATCGCATCGTATTCCGAATCGATCTGGTCGAAATCCTCTTCCAACAGGTAACCACATCGAAAGGCAAATTGCAGCCATACCCGGGTTTCTGCAGCTTCTGCATGCGAGTCACTGAGTTTGCTCACAAAGTGCCGTTCAAACTGTCGCTTACACCAGGCTTCCGCAACATTCGCACAAACGCTGCGCGATGAACGCCTGATCTGGCCAGTGAGCGCAAACCGCTCGTCTTGGGGCCAACTATGCGATAGTTCAAAGATTCTCATGGCCTGGTCAAGGGCACGCTGATAAACGCGCAGCTTTTCAAATCGATCAATCGCCATAATCTGCCTCTTTAATATTCTCTATTGCCTTCTCACCCTTCCCGTCTCCCTTTCTCTCATTCCCGCTTTCCCTCTCTCCCTCTTTCCCTCTTTCCCTCTCTCCCGTTACATCCCATACTTCTCCAGCCTCCGGTACAGCGAGGCCCGCGTCAGGCCCAGTTCGTCGGCGGCTTTGCTGATGTTGCCGTCGTGCTTGTCGATGGCCTTGCGGATGACCAGCTTCTCGACGTCGTCCAGGTTGTAGCTGTCGAACACGACACCGTCCTCCTCACCCCGTTGGACCGCCGCGAAGAAGAAATCTTCGGGCTGCAACACGGTCGACTCGGTCATAATGACGGCACGCTCCACCATGTGCTGCAACTCGCGGACGTTCCCCGGCCAGTGGTATTTGTCCAGCTTTACGAGGGCGGCCGGGCTGATCCCCTTTACCGCCGGGTTGTATTTCTTCGCGTACTGCCTCAGGAAATGCTGCGCCAGCAAGGGTATGTCTTCCTTCCGGTCTTCCAACGGCGGCAGGCGAATTTCGACCGTGTTGATCCGGTACAATAGATCCTGACGGAACGTGCCCTCCTGCACCATGTCGTACAGGGTCCGGTTCGTCGCGCAGATCAGGCGGACGTCGATCGGGATCGGCTTGTTCGAGCCGACGCGCGTTACCTCGCGCCGCTGGAGTACGGTCAGGATCTTCGCCTGCATCGGCATGGAGAGGTTGCCGATTTCGTCCAGGAACAACGTCCCGCCCGAGGCCACCTCGAAGCGGCCGGGGCGTTCCTCCCGCGCATCCGTAAACGCCCCCTTCACGTGCCCGAACAGCTCGCTCTCGAAGAGCGTGTCCGGCAGTGCCGCCATATCGACGCTCACGAACACCTCGCCGGATCGGGGGGAGTGCCGGTGCAAGGCGCGGGCGACCAGCTCCTTCCCGGTCCCGTTCTCGCCGAGGATGAGCACGTTCGCCTCCGTCCGCGCCACCTTTTCGATGGTCTCGAACACGCGCCGCATCGCCGGAGACGATCCGACGAAGTCGTGGAACCGGTTGTCGACGTCCGTGCTGAGCTGGTGCTGCTGCGTGCGCAGCCGGGCGATCTCGCTGCGCGACTGCCTCAGCTTCGAGGCCGACGAAAGGGTCGCCAGCAGCTTCTCATTTTGCCAGGGCTTCAGCACGAAGTCCGTGGCCCCGGCCTTGATCGCCTGCACGGCCATCTCCACGTCCCCGAAGGCCGTAATCAGCACGACGATAGCCGCGGGATCGATGGCGAGGATGCGGTCGAGCCAGTAAAAGCCCTCCTTCCCGCTGCTCACGTCCCGCGTGAAGTTCATGTCCAGCAGGACGACATCGTAGCTCGTGTTCCGCAGGAGATTCGGGAGCTGTGCCGGGTCCCGCTCCACGTGGACACCCTGCGCGTGCTTTTTCAGCAGCAGCCGCGCCGCCTCCAGCACGTCTTCGTCGTCGTCTACCACCAGGATTCTGCCGAGCATGGTTTGTTGTGGGGTGTGTTCAAGTGTTCAAGTGTTCGAGTGTTCGCGTGTTGAAGGTTTGAAAGTTGACGGATCAAGCTTCTCACATTCCAACGCTCAGCCTGCCTTTGGCAGCGGTCGTCGGTCGGCTGTCGGCGGTCCTATTTGCAAACCCCGCACCCATTCGATTCCCGAACTGCATCGGGAGGAAACACAACCGACCACTGACAACGGACAACAAACAATACCCCGAAAAGTGTCCGCTGGCGGACACCAGTGTTTCACGACCGGACACTTCACAACCGCCGAAAGCCGGTAGCAACCGCATCCATCTTTATTTCAGCCGTTCTCGTAACCAATGGCATGCCCCTTGCGTACTGCCGCCTACAGACAGCAGCACACGCGCAACGTCCGCGCCCGTGCTGCGGACGTGACGAATTCAACAGTGCACCCAGCCGTAGTTCAGCCGTGCCCGATACTCCCATCCAGAAGTCGCCCATCCCCGAGCCGAAGACCGCGATGAACGGAAGCGCTACCCATGCCGCCGCCACATCAGATACGTCGACCGGCGGCGAAGGCTTGGACCGTAAGATCCGGAAGAAAACCTGGACCCCCAGGCGGATCGCCCTCGCCGCAGGCGTCGTCCTTTTCGTAGCCTTCGTCGGCTACGGCTTTGCGACCACCACCGGCGGATCGCGCCTCAACGTAGAAAAGGACAAGGTCACCATCGCCACGGTAGAGCAGGGCCCGTTCCAGGAACTCATCAATGTCACCGGCAACGTGATGCCCCGGACGACCGTATACCTGGACGCTGTGGACGGCGGCCGCGTCGAGGAGGTCTACCTCCGTGAGGGCACGATGGTCAAAAAAGGCGATCCCATTCTGCGCCTCTCCAATAGCGACCTCCAGTTGCGCCTCCTGCAGAACGAAGCCGCCGTGACGGAGCAGGAAAACCTCCTCCAGCAGCAACGCCTCCAAATGGAGGAGAACAACCTGAACCTCCGGCAGCAACTCGTCCAGATGGATTTCGAGATCATCCGTCTCGTGCGCCAGAACGACCGCAACAGGCAGTTGCATGACAAAAAACTCATCTCGGATGCGGAATTTGAAAAAACCAACGACGAGCTCCACTACTGGCAGGAGCGCCGCGCCCTGACCCAGCAGACCTACCGGACGGACTCTCTCGCCCAGACGGAACGGGTCCAGCAGATGCAGGAGTCCATCAACAACATGCGCCGGAGCTTCGACCTCCTCCAGGCGACGCTGGAAAACCTGACGCTCCGTGCCCCCGTCTCCGGGTATCTCACCTCCCTCGACGCCGAAGTCGGACAAATCCGGCAATCCGGCTCACGGTTCGGGCAGATCGACGTGCTCGACGGCGGCTACAAGATCCGGGCGGGCATCGACGAATACTACATCTCCCGCGTACAGCGCGGCCAGATGGCCCGCACGACCCCCATCAATGGGCAAGAATACCGGCTCCAGGTCACGCGCGTCTATCCCGAAGTCCGCGACGGCCGCTTCGAGGTGGACATGGACTTCGTCGGCGCGGTACCCGAAGGCATCCGCCGTGGGCAGACGATCCGCTTCTACCTTGAGTTGAGCGACCCGACGGAGGCCGTCATCCTGCCACGCGGCGGCTTCTACCAGACCACAGGCGGCAACTGGATCTATGTCGTCGACGAGTCCGGCTCGTTCGCCACCCGCCGCAACATCAAGATCGGCCGGCAGAACCCCAATTACTATGAAGTCCTGGAAGGCCTCAAACCCGGCGAACAAGTCGTAACCTCCAGCTACGAGACCTTCGGGGATGCGCAGCGGTTGGAG
>DASSAV010000405.1:0-3544 GCA_035699265.1 Rhodothermales bacterium | reverse complement strand
GACGGGCGCCGTCACCTTCTACTTCCGGCTGGACTAGTACCGCTCACAGATCGTCTACTAGCCGAAAGCCCAAGCCTTGGGGAACAGGCTGTTCAGTACGCCGCCGCTTTCGGCAGGCCGGTAGAATCCGAGGCCCAGGATAAAGTCGGCGTGCCGGGCGATCACGTATCCCAGGCCGGTACAATGCCGGGCAGCTTCGGCTGAGACCACGACGGGTTTCCGGTTCAGAAAAGCCTCTGCCCCCTCCCGGTCAACGGCGATCACGTTCCGTGTGGCGGCGTGCCCGAACGCCAGGGCCGCAGCTGTGGTAAGCTTCGGATGCCGTGTGCCTGTTCGCAGGAAGACCATGCCGGTACTGCCCGGTTCCGGATCGCCAGGCGGGTGGTGGTCGTCCGGGACGATACACAGGTACTTGGGATTTGGCATCAGGAGGGTGTAGCCGTCGAAGGTCGCGGGCGGAATGCCGAAGCGCTCTTCCAAGAGACGTAGCCAGGACACCCGCTCGGAATCCGCAATTACATCTGGGGGCGGATGCGGCGCCCGTACGCTGTCGGTCATGGCAGTCCTGTCGCTCATCGGGTTTTCTCAAGCACCGCCACGAAAAAGCCGCCCGAATCGTTCTGATGCGGCCAGATGCGTACGCAGTGGCGCAGGGTGGCGTCGAACACCGCTCCATTCCATTGTTCGAGCCCGGCGGAAGAGACCAGCCCGTCGATGCAGGCGGGCAGCAGGCGCAAGGTGCCTTGCGATTCGTTCAGAACGGCGTTCACGACGGCCTCGTTCTCTTCAGGCGCGTAGGTGCAGGTGGAATACACGATCCGGCCCCCCGGCTTGCAGAGATCGACGGCCCGCCGCAAAATGACCTTCTGGACGCCGCCCATCCGGCGCCCGTGTTCCGCGCTGCAATCCAGCGTCATGTGTGGGTGCTTGCGCGAGGTGCCCTCACACGAGCAGGGGACGTCTACGAGCACGCGGTCGTAGCTCTCGTCTGCATCCGGGTAGCGGGCCGCGTCGGCGACGGTAGTCGTCACGTTCATGATGCCCAGGCGCGCCATCGTACGCCGGAGGATATGGAGGCGACCTTCACTCCGGTCGTTGGCAACGACTGTGCCCCGGTTCTGCATGGCCGCGGCGATCTGCGCCGTCTTGTTGCCGGGCGCGGCGCAGGCATCCAGCACCCGCTCGCCAGGTAATGGGGCGAGGAGCAAGGGCGGGATCATAGACACCTCTTCCTGGACGTGCACGTGTCCTATCCGGTATGGGAGCAGTGTGCCCGGCTTCACCTCCGCCGGCAGGCGGAACGCACCCGCGCACCACGGCAGCGGTGCGAGTGCGAACCCTTCCGTTTCCAGCCAGTGGTGCATGCGTGTGGGCGTCGTCCTGAGTAGGTTCGTCCAGATGCAGGTCGGAAGAGGGCGTTCGAGCGCATCGCAGAAGGCGTCCCATGCCGGGACGATCGTGCGGTATCGGTCGAACGGATGAGCGTCCACGGTCGATTCCTTGCTCAACGGAAGTTCAGGCGGTAGGGCCGGGCGAACGACAGACGGGCGCCCACGGTCAGGAGTGCAACGGGGCGGACGCTACGATCCCGCGCGCCTTCTCCACTGTTGAAGTTGAAGCCGGAGTCGAGCCGGACCCACCAGTGTGGGTCGCGCTGGTAACGTAGCCGGACGGCCGGACGGATCGTGCGCCCTACCGGATCGTTCAGGATGAAAGCAGTGGGGCCGTCGAGCGGAGGGAATGGATTGCGGATGTCCTGCGATCCCTGCCAGAGCAGATCGAGACACGGCGATATGGTTAACCCCGGCAAGGCTCGGTCCAGGTACACATCTGCATACACCGACGCTAGCAAGTAATCGCTGAATTGCGTGGCGAGCCCCCTCAGCATATACAGGTACTTCCCTTCCGGCTGTCCTGTATTATAGGTGCGCGCCGTGATCGCCGTTACGGAGAGTCCGGCATCTATGGAAGGCATCACCCCGGCGTAGGTGATGGAGCCCGTGATTCCGATAGATCCCGGCTCCCCCGTCTGCCGCATCACGTCGAGGTCGTCTATGAGGAGCTGGCCGGTGATGGTGACGGGCCGGGCGTAGGCCCATAACAGGCCCGCGATGAAGCCGTTGTTCTCGTCGTTCTTGGGGGTGTTGTCCACCTCGAAGGCGAAGTTATGTAATGGGTTGAGGTACTTCAGCGAAAACCCGGCGCCGGGGCTGGAGTACAGGGTCGACTCCATGAAGCTGAGCAGGAAGTTGCGGGTGGGCCGCCACGTCAGCCGGTGGGCCGCCACGAAGCGTCGAATACCGAGGCTTCGCTCGTCCGGAGGCAAATCGCCCATGCGGCCGGTGAACTGCCCGTCCTCAGTAGCGCTATCCAGTTCACCAAGGATACTGTACAGGGCCAGCCGTCGCCCGCCGATGCGGAGACTGAGCTGATCGTAGCTGAGCGGGTTGTCGCTGATCAATACGGCTGCCTGCCCGTACACGCCCCAGTGATTCCGGAAGCGCCCCAGGTAAGCCGAAACGAACCGGCTGTTGTAGCCGACGTAGGCATCCTGGCTGCGCACGTAAAGCCGGTTGGCGGCGTCGAGGCCGTCCGGGTCGCTGTCGTAGAAGAAGTCGTTCCGCAGCCCGTACTGCGCGACGACAGGGCCTTTCTCGAAGTAGAAGGATCCCGTGACGTTGGGGAAGAAGCGGATGGCACCGGCCTGAAGCGCAGCATGGCTGGAATCGGTGTACCGGAGCGGGTCGAGCCGGTCGTTGTTGGTGGCATTGAGGCCGGCTTCGAGAGAGCCGCCCACCAGCAGTTCGCGCCGGTCGGGCCGTCTCCTCGAAAATGCGTGTTCGAGGAGTGCAGCCCACCGCCGTTCGGCATCGGTCAGGTCTCGTCGCTTCAGTGTGGAGAGGGCTGCGCGGACTGCCCCTGTCGTGTAGGGGAGGGCGGTGGGATCGAGTTGAAGCAGCAGCCCGCGCCGCTGGAGCCGCTGGATGTAGGTATAGGCCCAATCGTCCGTCGTGAGCAGCCGGTTGTCCTGCGCCCGTGCAGGAAAGGCGACGATGCTCAGAAGAGCGAAGATGAGGAGATAGAAGCGGGGCCTCATGTGCGGACATGCGAGGCAGAAGGATGCAGGAACGAGATGCGGGATAATACGCCGTGCGTACGCTTGGATGAAGCCGGAAGCGACAAAGAGGCAGTGAATCCCCTTCCGCTACCCGTCTTGCGCGGGACATGGTGGAGCACTATGTTAGGGAATAACATGCACATCGACCCCGTGCGGCGCTTTTCGTCGACTGTCGCGCTCGCGCCCGGTTTTCCCGATCCGCCAGAACCCCCACGTTCCCAACGCAGTGTCTCGAAGGGTCCAACTCCTGAGTCTGCTGACTGCTGATGTGGTCGCGGTGAGCGCTGCCTTCGTGCTACAACCGATGGTGCGGTTCGGTGGAAACTGGTTCGGTTCTCCCTGGCAGGAGGCAGCCAATACCGCCGCCGTCTTTCTGGTCCTGACGGCTTACTGGCTCGTGCTGCTCGCATTTTCGGGCATGTACCG
>DASSAV010000404.1:0-5331 GCA_035699265.1 Rhodothermales bacterium | reverse complement strand
ATTGGGGAACTGGTATCAGAGGGTGAAGCTGAAGGTGGCGCCGCCGCCTTTTTCGGAGTCGGCGGAGACGGTGCCGCCGTGGCGCTGGATTACGCGCTGCACGATGGCGAGGCCGATGCCTGTGCCGGGGAATTCGGTGCTCTTGTGGAGGCGGGCGAAGGGCGTGAAGAGTTTGGCCCTGTGTGCATTATCGAAGCCGACGCCATTATCCTTGACGAAATAGACAGGCTTCCCGTTGAGGTTGACGCCGAACTCGATGCGCGCTTCCGGCTCCTTCGACGTAAACTTCCATGCGTTGTCCATGAGGTTCTGAAGGGCGAGCCTTATCAGCCGGCGATCCCCATGCGCCCGGATGCCGTCCTGGATCTGGAAGACGGCCCGGCGATCGGGGTCAGACTGTTGGAGGTCGGCCGCAATGTCGTGCGCGATGCCGCTCAGATTAACCTGTTCGCGCGTCATTTCGCTGCCGGTGATCTGAGAGAGTTTCAGCACGTCGTCGATCAACTCCTCCATCCGCTTGCAGGCGACGCATATCCGCTTGAGGTATTCGTGCCCGCCTTTATCGAGCCCGTCCGCGTGTTCCTCGACGAGCATGCGGCTGAACGCCTCTATTTTGCGCAGGGGAGCACGGAGGTCGTGCGAGACCGAGTAACTGAAGGAGCGCAGTTCTTCGTTGGCGATCTCCAGTTCGGCCGTGCGCTCTCGGACGCGGTTCTCCAGGTCGGTGTTGAGGGCTCTGACTTCCCCCTCGGCTTTGCGCCGCTCCGCGACCTCCCGTGTCAACTCCCGGTTCGTCTCCTGCAACTGCTGCGTTCGCTCCTCGACCCGGTGCTCCAGATCCTGGTTGAGCATCTGGAGCTGGAGCGACTTTTGATACAGCTCGACGAAGACCCCGACCTTCGTTCGGAGGATTACCGGGTCGAAGGGCTTGGACATGTAATCCACCGCGCCGACCGAGTATCCGCGGAAGACCTTCTCGGAGCTGTTGTCGCCGGCCGTCAGGAATATGATGGGGGTATGCAGCGTTTGTTCGCGCTGCCGCAGGAGGGTGGCTGTCTCGAACCCATCCATATCGGGCATGCGGACGTCGAGCAGGATGACCGCAAACTCCTGTTCGAGCACGGCGCGAAGCACCTCGTGGCCTGAGTGGGCCGTGACGATGGTATAGCCCATGTCGCCCAGGATGGCCTCGAGGGCGATTATGTTTTCCTGGCGGTCGTCAACGATTAATATGTTTACCTGGCGCTCGCTCGGTGCCGTCATCTGCTGTTGATCCTGTTCTGCGAGCGAGCCCGAGGCGGCACCACCTGACGGAACTTCAGGTGTATACTCGTCCCGCGCGTAAACGCCACGCGAACTTTCCGTCTGCGACTGTCTATTCCCTACTTGTGAATCCACACGCGGAGGAGAGAGAGCAATTGTTCTACGTTGACCGGCTTCGTGATATAGTCCGAAGCACCTGCCTCGATGCACTTTTCACGGTCTCCCTTCATGGCTTTCGCGGTGACGGCAATGATGGGGAGGTTCTTAAAACGCGGCAGCTTGCGGATGGCCCGCGTGGCTTCGTAGCCGTCCATGCCCGGCATCATGACATCCATGAGCACGGCGTCTATATCGGACGAGTTTTTCAACATCTCGAGGCCGTCCTTGCCATTCTCGGCGTACACGACCTGCATTTTATTGCGTTCGAGCAGGCTCGTGATGGCGAAGATGTTACGGATGTCGTCGTCTACGATCAAGACTTTTTTCCCGGCGAGGCTGGTTTCAGGCGTGTGCCGGCCCTCCAGCCGCTTCCGTTTGTCCTCCGGCAAGTCTTTCTCCACGCGGTGGAGAAACAGGGCCGTCTCGTCGAGGAGTTGATCGAAGGACGATACATCCTTTACGATAACGGCCTCAGCCAGCCGGTTCAGTTCGCTGACCTCCTTCCTGTTGAGATCCTTGGCCGTGTAGACGACGATGGGGAGGTTGGGCAGCTTGAGTTCGCCCCTCACTTTCTCGATCAGTTCGAAGCCCGTCATGTCCGGAAGGCCCAGGTCGAGCACGACGCAGTCGTACGAGTCTGACTTGAGGGCGATGAGCGCCTCAGAACCCGTCGCGACGGAGGTGACCCTGAGGTCTTCTCCGCCTACGAGGTCTACGATGCTGTCCCGCTGGACGGTGTCGTCCTCAACGACCAGGAGGTTCTTGATCGGGCGCTCTACGAAGCTCCTGATCTGCGTGAGCGACTCCGCGACGGAGTCTTCCGTCACCGGCTTTTTCAGTTGCGCGATGGCGCCCTTTCGCTTGCTGCGTGGCAGTTCGTCGGCGACAGAGACGATGTGCACGGGGATGTGCCGCGTCTCGGCGTCGTGCTTGAGCTGGTCCAGCAGGGTCAGGCCGTGCATTCCGGGCAACTGGATGTCTAGCGTGAGGGCATCGGGCTTATAGCGCTTTGCCAGATCGAGTCCCTCCTCGCCTGTGCTTGCGATGACGACCTTGAAGCCCTTCTGGTGGGCGAGATCGAGCAGCACGCCTGCGAAGCGCGGGTCATCGTCCACAACCAGCAGCACGCGATCTCCCGGTTGGATTTGTTCCCGGTCGTCGGCGGCAGGTGCAGCGCTGACTTTCCGAAGCTCGCTACCTACAGGGGCGGGTGGATTGGGCTGTTGCTCTTCGGATATCTCCGCTTCCGAAGTTCCGTCTTGCCATACCGCTTGTTCGGCCTCCATCACCTCGGGGCCGTCGTCAGGGGCAGAAGCTTGCTGTTGTGACTTTTCAGACGGGGTGGCAGGTGGCCGTTCCTCATCTGACTTCGACGCGGGCCGAATCGTCTGGTTGACCGCGACGACCTCGGATCCATCTGCCTGCTGACCGTCTCCCTGCCCATTCGGGGCGCTGTCACCATGACTACGGCCGTTCGTGCCGGATGCAGGGGGCGTGCCGGCGGTGCCGTACTCCGGCTGGAACATCACGTCTATTCCGGCACCGGATTCACTGCCGTCGCCAGGTGCGGCAATGGACGTCGGGATGTATTTGGCGGGGAGGAAGAGTGTGAATGTGCTTCCTTCGCCCGGTACACTGGACAGGTGGATTTCGCCGCCGAGCAGGCGTGCGATTTCCCGGCTGATGGAGAGGCCCAGCCCGGTGCCGCCGTAGCTCCGGCTCACCGTGCCGTCGGCCTGCTGGAACGCCTCGAAGATCACTTTCTGCTTGTCCCGAGGGATCCCAATGCCGGTGTCGACCACCGAGAACGCGAGGATCTTGTCGGCGCGCTTGAGGAGTTCGTTGTCGAAGTCCGTCCCTTCGGGAGCCTCACTGACGCGCAGAGTTATCTTGCCTTTCTGCGTGAACTTGAATGCGTTCGAAAGCAGGTTCTTGAGTACCTGCTGCAGGCGCTTGGCATCCGTTCTGATGGATTCGGGAACGGAATCGGAGATTTCGACCCCAAAGCCCAGGCCCTTCTTGTTGGCGATCTGGCGGAATAAGCGATCCGTTTCGGATTGGACGCTCGATAGCGGGACATCGTCGATGTCCACCGTCATGGTGCCGGATTCGATCTTCGACAGGTCGAGGATCTCATTGATGAGGGCAAGCAGGTCGGAGCCGCTGGAGTGGATCGTTTCGGCGAACTCCACCTGTTTGGGCGAGAGATTGGTGTCGCGATTCTCCGACAGCATCTTCGAGAGGATGAGCATGCTGTTCAGTGGCGTCCGGAGCTCGTGCGACATGTTCGCGAGGAACTCCGACTTGTACTTGGAGGTGAGGGCGAGTTGCTCCGCCTTTTCCTCCAGCGCACGCCGGGCGAGCTCGATTTCGCGGTTCTTGCGCTCGACCTCCGCCTTCTGTTCTTCGAGGAGTTGGGCTTTGTTTTGCAGCTCGACGTTGGTTTGCTGCAGTTCTTCCTGTTGCCGCTTGAGCAACTCCTCCGAGGCCTGGAGCGAACGGGCTTGCAGCTCCAGGCGCTTGTTGGTTTCCGTGAGCTCGTCCTGTTGCGACTGCAGCTCCTGCGTGAGCGACTGCGACTGCTTCAGCAGCGCCTCCGTCCGCATATTGGCTTCGATCGTGTTGAGGACGATGCCGATGCTTTCCGTGAGCTGGTCGAGGAAGGTCAGATGGATCGGGCTGAACGAGCTAAACGAGGCGAGTTCGATGACGGCTTTCACCTGTCCCTCGAAGATGACCGGGATCACGACGATGTTGTAAGGGGGGGCAGAGCCGAGGCCGGAGCTGATCTGGATATAGTCTGAGGGCACGTTCGTGATCAGGATGCGCTCTTTTTCCAGAGCACACTGTCCGATGAGGCCCTCACCCACCCGGAACCTGTTGGCAAGGCCCTTGCGCTCGCGGTAGGCATAGCTGGCCATGAGGCGGAGGTTGACATCCGCTTCTTCTTCGATGTTCTCCGAGATGTAGAATGCACCGTGATGGGCATTGACCAGCGGTGCAAGCTCGGAGAGGATCAGCTTGGAAACCGGGACGAGTTCCTTCTGGCCCTGCAGAAGCTGAGTGAACTTCGTCAGGTTAGTCTTGAGCCAGTCCTGCTCCGTGTTTTTGCGCGTGGTCTCCTTCAGGTTGCGGATCATCTCGTTGACGTTGTTCTTGAGATCCGCAACCTCGCCTGCCGCCTCAACTGTGATTTTCTTCGTGAGGTCGCCCGCGGCCACCGCCGTGGTCACTTCCGTGATGGCGCGCACCTGCATTGTGAGGTTGGCGGCGAGGCGGTTCACGTTGTCCGTGAGGTCGCGCCACGTCCCGCTGGCGCCCGGCACCTGGGCCTGGCCGCCGAGCTTTCCTTCGATACCCACCTCGCGGGCCACCGTAGTCACCTGATCGGCGAAGGTGGCGAGGGTATCGATCATGTCGTTGATCGTGTCCGCCAGTTCCGCGATTTCACCCTTCGCTTCCACTACCAGCTTGCGCTTGAGGTCGCCCTTGGCAACCGCCGTAACGACGCGCGCGATGCCGCGCACCTGCGTCGTCAGGTTGTTCGCCATGTTGTTGACGTTATCCGTCAGATCCTTCCACGTGCCGGAGACCCCCTTCACGATGGCCTGGCCGCCGAGCTTGCCTTCCGAGCCCACCTCACGGGCCACACGAGTCACCTCAGAGGCGAACGAGCCGAGCTGGTCCACCATCGTGTTGATGGTGTTCTTCATTTCTAGCATTTCGCCCTTGACGTCCACCGTGATCTTCTTGGAGAGATCCCCCGTTGCTACTGCCGTCGTGACCTCGGCGATGTTTCGCACCTGCGTCGTCAGGTTGTTCGCCATGCCGTTCACGTTGTCGGTCAGATCCTTCCACACGCCCGAGACGCCGGGCACGTGCGCCTGTCCGCCCAGCTTGCCCTCGGTG
>DASSAV010000403.1:0-2028 GCA_035699265.1 Rhodothermales bacterium | reverse complement strand
ACCTCGTGGCGGATTACCGGCGTGTGCGGCAGCTCACGAAGGCTCCCCTCAAGTTCACCGTCACTGGGCCGCACATGCTCAGTAAGACACTGCTGGATCACCATTACCAGGATGTGCCCGCGCTCGCCCATGCCATCGCAGTGGTCATGGCCGAGCAGGTGCGCGAGATCGACGCCGACGTCGTCCAGTTCGATGAGGCCAATCTGCCGGGCGCGCCGGAGGAGGCCGAGTGGGCGGCCAGCGCACTCAACGTCTTGCTGGATGCCGTGCCCCGCACCCCAGCGGTGCATCTCTGCTTCGGCAACTATGGGGGGCAGTCTATCCAGAAGGGGACATGGGGGGCCCTCATCGACTACATGAACCGGCTTCACGTTGACCATCTGGTGCTGGAGTTCGCCTTCAGGGGCTACGAAGAGCTCCAGTTCTTCAGCGACCTCCGCCCGGAGATCGGGCTTGGCATCGGCGTCATCGACGTCAAGTCCACCGTCGCCGAAAGCCCCGACCTGGTGGCCCGCCGCATCGAAGAGGCCGCGCGCCACGTCGGCGCCGAGCGCATTCGCTACGTGCACCCTGATTGCGGCTTCTGGATGCTCAAGCGCTCCATCGCCGACGCCAAAATGCGCGCCCTCGTCGCCGGACGCGACCTGTTCGAAGGCCGCACCCCATCGGACGGGCAGGGCGCAACCGAAACGTTGGCCGCCCCGACGTGATCGCCGTGCTTCCTGAAACCACTTCCTCCCATACTCCCACACGCCCAACTCTCAACCCGCTAACCCTTAACCCGCAACCTTCAGCTGTCCTCACGACAGCCGCCAGATAATGTCCCGGTCGATGCGCGGCTCGTGATCGCGGTACTGCTCCGTCAACTCGATCTTGCGCCGCAATAGGTCACCCAGATTGTCCCCGTACACGAAACTCGTCTCGCCCACGCCCGAGACCAGGATGAACTCGGTGCCGCTCGTCTCCCATAGATCGAGCAGGTCGCGCGTGTTTGCCAGGTCCCGGTCGATCATGTCCTGGACGTACGCGGCCGCTCTGGACTTCTCCTCCTCGCTGCCGGCCTCCAGGTAGCCATAGACGCCCGCCACCCACGCGCACGTATTGCGCTGCGTCGTCGTCCAGCACTGGAGTGCCCGGATCCGGTCGTGCAGATCGCGGAACACGTCCCGCGCAGGCCCGCCGGCCATTTCGCAAAGTCCTGCCGCCCGCCCGCGTGCCTCCGCCAGCCGGGGCCGCACGTTGGCGTCGAACTGCTCGGCCATGCGTTGCCCGGCCTCGCCCGTCATCAGTTCGAACAGCACGTCGCGGCCCAGGTCGTTGATGTTGGGGTTGTTCGCCGTGCTTACGAGAAACCGCTCGTAGTAGCCGCGCTCTTCCAGCGGAATGGCCTCGATGTCCGGCACCAGCGGGCGCACCCACGTGCGTAGCCACACGAAGCCGAAGTTGCCATACAGCGGCACGATCGGCACGTAGGATATCGCCTCATCGATGGCGTCCCACAATTCCACGAGATCCTCCGCGTGCTCCGGTCCCGCCCACTGCTCAGCCAGGCGGCGCAGCCACTCGTCGAGGCTGATGGATGGGTTGAGTTGCACGAGGCGGATTACATCAGGATTGGGCCAGTACGGCGTTTTTCCCACGTCGAGCAGTCCGCCGAACGCATTGACGCAATGGGCGTCCATCTCCCGAAGCGCGGTGAGTTTCCGATAGAGCAGGCGCGGAAAGGGGATACCCAGCAGCGGCTCCATGTTGAAGCTGGAGCTTGCAGAGTAGGTAAGCATCGGCTCGAATCCTCGGGCGCGGTACTCGGTAAGCCGTTGGCGCTCCGACGGGTCCATGTCCGTATGAAAAATAGTCCCGGCGGCACTCTGCTGTTCGGGGTAGCGAGGATGGTTGTACGGCAGATGGTAGCCGCGCACCAGCAGCGACGGGGCTTCAAACGTCAGGCCCTCGCCCATGCCTGCCGTAATGACGTCATGCTCCACCTTGAACGGCTCGATGCGCAGGATCACCTCGAAATCGGGATTG
>DASSAV010000402.1:0-7636 GCA_035699265.1 Rhodothermales bacterium | reverse complement strand
ATCACGATCCGGTGCCGGAACGTAGTGGACTGCCCCGCCGGAAGCGCGTAGTTCAGTTCGTCCTTGCCCCCGCTGAGCTGCTTCTGCCCGAGGGGATTGGCGGCAAACAGGCCATAGCCGCGCGCGTGCCAGTAGGTCGGGAACCCGACGTTCTGCGGGTGATCCAGGATGGCGACTGTAACAGAATCGCCTTCCACGACGCCCGAGAGCTCCACCCAACGTCCCCGCGTGCCCCATACGTCCTCTCCTTCGACGCCCTCGCTGCTGCGGTAGTGGCCGGTGACGCCCTCGTTGTTCAGGACGGCCACTTCGGTGGCCTTTCCGCTGGCGTCGGTAAAGACTTCCGGCTCGTGCGAGGGGTGCTCCAGCGCGCGCGTCACGCGCAACCCGAGCACGCCTTCTTTGTTGTCGTCGAAATGGACGGTCTGGTCCAGCGCCGTGAGTGTCGTGATCCGGTCGATGGCACGCTTCCCACCCGGGTAGGCGTGGAACACGAAGCGGGTATTCTCCCGAAGGAGTGCCTTCCCGTCCGGCTCGAGCCAATCGGATACAGCCTCCAGGACGCCCTCCCCTTCGCCACTCTGCACCGTCTTGATCTCGCGCTCGCGGATGGTGCCCATCTTATCGGCCCGATCCGCCGGGATTGCGTCCGAGTTGTTCCAGAAATCGAGGCCGTTCACGTTGCCGTAGTTGAACCAGAGGCCGATGTGGTGGGGGTGGTCCACCCGCTCACCCGGCCTGGGATCGAGCGGAAATCCGCGTGTGATGGCCTTTCCATTCGCCGTCATAATGGGGTACAATACCGGCTTTTTCAGCACCGGCAGCGTGTCGGTATAGACGTAGGAGGTGAAGGGTTCGCCTCCTACGAGCACGTCCACCCGCTGGGCGTCGTCATGCCGAACGAGCTCGACCATGAGCGGGTCCACGTCTCCGGGCGCCTCGTCGCCCCCGGCGGTAGCCGCCTGCCGGCAGGCCGAAACGTCCAACATCAGTACGGCTCCTGCGCCAAGAAGCAGCGCGTTGCGGATGATCGGTTTCATAGTGCGCATGTTCTCGTTTCGCTGGCGCCGGGCGTGGGGGCGCGATGCGCCCCCGCCCGTTCGCGTTGAAGAGGATCGTCAGCTGACGACGATGTTCTGCCCGGCATCGTCGAACGTGACGCGCTTGCCGGTCTGGATGGCCGCAATCGTCATGATGAGGGCGATGGAGTGGTTGTAGGCCGCACGGATGTCCGCGTTGGGCGTCTTTCGGCTTCGGATGGACTCCATCCAGTTGCGCACGTTGCTGGACGTGGCGTTGTCCGCGCCCGTATCGGCTGCCGTCACCATGCCGCCGGCGGCGGCCAGCTTCATCTCGGGAAGCAGGTTGGCTTCCATCCCCATCTTCTCGGCGTGACCGGCCTCGAGGCCGCCTTCCGGCGAGATCGTGTTCGTATCCAGATTCAGCGTGCCGCCGTTCGAGTAGTAGATCTCTTTCACGTCGCCCGCGGAGTTCGTCTGGCGGGACGAGTAGACCACCTGGAAGCCCTTGTTCGGGTCGTCCGCCGGACCATAATCCATCACGGCCGTCATGGTATCCCAGTTGCGGCGGCCGTCGTTCCAGAGATAGATGCCGCCGTTGGCTACGACGCTGCGCGGGTGGGGCAGGTCGGTGAACCAGTGGACCGTGTCGATCTGGTGTACCATCCACTGGTCCGGAATGCCCGAGGAATACGGCCAGAAGAGCCGGAATTCGAGGTATTTCCGGGGGTCCCACGTGTCTTCGTACCGCCCCGGAATGAGGTCGTGCAGCAGGTAGCGGTCCCAGTCCACATCGTCCTTCTTGATCCGGGCGGCCTCGCTGAGGCGGCGCCAGCGGTCCGGCTGGTTCACGTTCCAGGTCATCTCCACGGCCACGATGTCGCCGAACTTCCCGGACTTGATGTAGTCGTTCGCGAGCTGGTAATTGCGCGCGCTGCGCCGCTGCGTGCCCACCGTGAAAACGTGGTCGCTGTTTTCGACGGTTTCGAGCCCGAGCCTGGCGTCCTCAATGTTGTGCGCCCACGGCTTTTCCGAATACACGTCCTGGCCCGCCTTGATGGCCTGCACCGTGTGCTGGGCGTGCTGGAAGTCGGCGGTGCTGATGATGACCGCGTCCGTCGTGCGGGAGTCGTACAGTTCGTCGTTGTTCCGATAGGCCACAACCTTGTTGCCCGTCTTCTGCGAGAGCTCCGCCGCCCCCAGCTCCCGGCGCTCGTTCCAGATGTCGGAGACCCCGACGATCTCCATGTTCAACTCCTTGTTGTGCTGGAGGAAGGCGGGGTAGAGCGACCCGGCCCCCCGGTGGGAATACCCGACGATTCCCACGCGCACGCGGTCGTTGGCACCGAGGATGCGGTCGTAGCTGTACGCAGGCATGCTCATGGCAAGCCCGGCGCCTGCAACGCCGGCCACCGTGGTCTTGATGAAGTCTCTTCTGGACGTCTTGTCGTCAAACATGGCTACCCTCCCTGTATCGTGTTTGATTGAGTTCCGTAATGGAAACGCGCCCTCCATGGACACCCGCCCGGGCACGGCTCAGGCGACCACGCGCATGTGCTCGGGATCCCAGCGGATGGGCTTCTTCTCCCTGTAGCTCTCGTTGGCGAGGAGCGGCGGGGCGGCAGCGCGAAGGCCGAACGTGGCGTCTTCCAGGATCGGCTTGCCTTCCCGAACGCCTGCGAAGAAGACGGCAAAGTGGTCGACGCGGGCGTCGTACCCGCGCGGCACGGTATACTCGACCGTCTGGTCCAATTCCGGGGGAACGACGGCCGCGTGGGTCTTCCGGTACTGCTCGCGCAGCTTCTCCTGCATCTCCTTCGTGAAGGTATAAACCGAGTTGTACCCTTCGATGACCTCGCGCTCGGACGGCTCCCGCATGGGCTGCCGGGACAGCGTGATGCCGCCCCCCTCGATGGTCATCGCACCCTCGTCTCCGATGAACCGGAAAGACTCCCCGCCGCCGCTGCCATCCTCGAAGTTCGTCTGCAAGGACAGGGTGAATTCGGGGTGCTGGGGCGTTTCGGGATACGCGAACAGCCCCATCATGAGGTCCGGCGCGTCGCGCCCGTCCTTCCAGTAACGGACGCCGCCCGTCGAATAAATCTCGTTCGGCCCTTTCGAGCTGATCGCCCGGTGGATGCCGGTGAAGAGGTGGACGTAGAGGTCGCCCGCCACGCCGGTGCCGTAGTCCCAGTAGCCGCGCCACTGGAAGAAGCGCTTGGCGTCGAAGGGCCTGTTGGGGGCGCTGCCGAGGAAGGTGTCCCAGTCGATGGTTTCGGTGGAGGCGTCGAGGGGGATGGTATACTGCCAGGCGCCCAGGGATGAATGCCGGTTGTAGACCGCCTCGATCATGTTCAGGTTGCCGATGGCGCCGGACTCGAAAAGCTCCTTCGCCTTGCCGAAGACGACGGAGCTGCCGAACTGGCTGCCGACCTGAAGCACCTTGCCCGTACGTTTCTGAGCGTCGATGATGCTCTGGCCTTCTTCCACTTTATGGACCATCGGCTTTTCCAGATAGACGTGCTTTCCTGCCTCCAGGGCCGCGACGGCGATGGGCGTATGCCAGTGGTCCGGCACCGAGATGATGACGGCATCGATGTCCGGGCGCGCCAGGATTTCACGGTAGTCCTTCGTGGTGAAGATGTCGTCGCCGTAGACCTCCTTCACGTGGGCGAGGCGGCCGTCGTAGAGGTCCGCGGCCGCCACGAACTCGATTCCCGGATTCGCGAGCGCAGCAGCCGTGTCGTGATAGGATATGATCCCCATCCCGATGGTGCCGATGCGGATCTTGTCATTCGGTGAAACGGGGCGCAGCGGCTCCGTCTCGAGGACGTGAGGCCGGCCGGCGGCGAAAGCGGAGGGCACCAGAGTAGCGGCAGCGGTGGAGGTGGCGGCCAGCTTCAGAAATGAGCGTCTTGAGGATCCTTTATCAGTCATCGTTCGATCTTTATGAGTAGTAGTTTACTGAGAAAAAACGTGTGCCCGTTCAGGCATAACAGAGGGGCCGCCGCCGGCGCGGCACGTCCTGCGGCTGCCTACAACCTATTTTTCGCACGGCGTGAACCAGACCGAGTCAGTCGATCGATGCGGTCGCGCCTGGCACGCCCATCCCGGCCAGCACACCCCTCATGTAAGAGAAGGACTGCTGCATGCCCGGCAGGGGGTCGTCGGCGTGGATCTCGTATTCCAGGTTTACATATCCCGGATAGTTCAGCTTTATCAACTCGCGGAAGATGTCCGGGATCGGCATCTTGCCCTCGCCGACCGCGACCTGGCTCTCTTTCACCATCATGTCCGCCAGATCCTTCATGTGCATATCCAGCACGCGCGAGCCCGCGTCCGCTATCGCCTGTACGGGATCGGTCCCTGTACGCGCCGTATGGCCGACGTCGACGCAGAGGCCCATGCGCGGGTCCATATCCTTGATGTACTTCAGGGCGTCGGCCGGCGCGTGGTAATGGTGGTCCTCCGGGCCGTGGTTGTGGATGGCCGCCTTGATGTCGTACATCTTGACGAACTTCTCGATGCGGGGCAGAATCTCAGGGGCCGCCGTCATCACGATCAGCGGCATCCCGGCGTTCTTCGCATACTCGAAGTACTTGCGCACCTCCTCGTCCGTATCCTCCTCGAACGTGATGGTGCCGCCGCCGACGATCTGAAGGCCGGCGTCGGTGATGAGCTTCCGCGCAGCCGCGATCTCCTCCGGCGTGCTGTCATAGGGGATGTGGAACGACTTGATGTTGATCCACGGCGCCCGCAATTCCTTCGTCATCGCGATGGCCTCTGGCAGGCTGAACTTGCGGAAGGAATAGCTGGCCACGCCGAGCCGGATGGGGGTATCAGCAGCCCGCGCGCCGATGGGGTTGCCCCGGCGCGCCGCCGAAAATGCACGGGCCGGCGCGAACGCGGCCCCCGTCATGCCCGCGGCGGCGATCTTCAGAAAGCCGCGTCTCGAATTGCCTGTTTGCATGTCCTTTTTCGTCTGTTGCCCGAAATTGTGTCGCCTTGCCTCCGTCTTACGGCTGCGCAGGCAGGGGGAGGATCTTGACGTTGCGGTAGTAAACCTCGTCGCCGTGGTCCTGGAGGACGATGTGGCCCTTCCGGTTGTCGGCGAAGCCTTCGATGTCGTGGTACTTGCTTTCAGCGAGGCGGCGGTTGAAGTCGGGGCTGCCGATGTCGTATTCGACGACCTTCTCGCCGTTGAGCCAGTGCTCGACGTGGTTGCCCTGCTTCAGGATGCGGCCGTGGTTCCACTCGCCCATCGGGTTCATGTGCTTGTTCTCGTTCGGGCCGATCATGTCGTAGAGGGCCGAGGCGGTGCGGTCGCCGTCCTTGCCGAGCTTGGCGTCGGGATGCAGGCTGTCGTCCAGTACCTGATATTCGAAGCCGAGGGCGGCGTGGCTGGGCGGGTGGGCGGTGGACATGGCCTCGTCCACGTTGTACTTAACGCCGCTGTTGGCGCCCGGCGTCAGCTTGAAGTCGAACCGGAAGTCGAAGTTGTCGTAGGTGTCGGCGGTCATGATGTCGCCGCCTTCGAGGGGCTGTCCGTCGGGCGCCGTCGGGACGTCGCCACTGGCGACCTTTTCGATGGCGCCGTCCTGGATGACCCAGTGCTGGGACGGGATAGAATCCCTGCCGAGGCCGCGCCAGTTGGTGAAGTCGGTTCCGGTAAACAGGAGCACCCATCCATCCGCTTTTTCCTGGTCGGTGAGGGTGTTGTTGGCCTGTTCCATGGAGGCTTCCCCGTCTTGTACGGCCGGGTCGGTGGCCGGGCGATCATTACAGGCACTCACGACACAGATGGCACAACCTGCGGCGAGGAGGGTCACGGCGAAACGCACCGGCGAGAGCCGAAGTGAATCTCTGGTTCTGGATGACGGCATGTTCATGCTGAGAGGGAAAGTGGCTGGAAGCGCTTTGTGGTGGATATATGAATAAAGCGAATCTCACGGGCTGCGTCAATGTGCGTTGTGAAAAAGAGGGTTTGTCCGTGGTCAGTTGTTCGTTGTCAGTGGTCGGTGGTTGGTTGTTGGTGAGGGTGGATGGCACATCGTGAAAGGGAGAAAGGGTGAGAGGGGGGAAAGGGTGAATGAGGATGGGTGCTGGACGGGACAGATGGCACAGGGTTGTGGGTTGTCAGTGGTCGTTGTTGGCGGTCAGTTGCACGCTTTGCGCGTGGAATATGTGGTTTTCGGTGGTGCGGGTCGATGGCACACATTCGCCCGTTTTGTTGTGCCGGGGTCGATATCGCCGTTTTCCGAGCATTTTGGGCAAATTGGATGGCACACATGGCACAGGTTTGTGGAGTGTTCACATGCTCGGGTGTTCACGTGTTAAAGGGTTTGTGGGGACTGGCACACGTTTACGTTTTCATCTGTGCCGGGGCGGATCTCGCGTTTTCGGGGCATTTCGGGAGGTTCGAATGGCACACATGGCACAGCTCTGGTTGAATGTTGAAGGTTAGCAGGTTGAAGGTTCTTTTCAGGATGGCACACATTCAGCGGGTGACTGGCAGGCGAGACCGGGCTCAGTCCGGCCCGCTGCCTGCCGAAATCAGGGGAGTCACCCGGTGAACTGGGAGGGGTTGCATGGCGCTGGGGCATGGCACACCTGGCACACGGTTGTGCCATCGGGTTCGGGTTGCATGACGCCCTCCGGTCCTGGCGGGCCACCTCCCTCAACAAGGGAGGCGTTGGGGGGCACTGGTTTACGTTTTGGTAGCGGTGCCACCACTGAGAGTGGGGGCACCACTGGTTTTAAGCGGGAGCTGGATGTCAAAGAACGTGTGTGGGTTCGGCGGAGGTCTGTAGATATGTAGGAAAATATGTGTTTCCGGGCAAGGTTATGTTTTGAACCTTGACTTTTCGGATTACGGGTTGAGGGGTTTCAGGACAGGGGGAATGGGCGAGAGGGAGCGAGGAGGCAAAGGGAGACGGGGGAGGGGGTCGGTTTATTGAAGGGGGAGGGACAGACGGTCTGCCAGTGCCTGGAAGCCGTCTACTACGAGATGGGCGCCTGCCCGCGTCAGGGCGCCGGCATCGAAGGAGGTGGTGAGGGCGGCGACGGTGCAGCCGGCGGCGACGCCTGAGATCACGCCGTTTACGGAATCCTCGATGACGAGGCAAACGTCCGGCGAAAGGCCGAGCTTCCGTGCGGTGATGACGTACGGCTCGGGATCGGGCTTGGCACGGGTGATGTCTGCCGCGGTGACGACGACTTCAAAGAAGGAGGCGAGTCCGAACTTGTCGAAGGCGAGTTGCTGGTTACGGGGGGTCGCCGAGGTTGTGAGGGCCAGCCTGTACCGCTTTCCGGCAGCACGGATGAATGCGTCGGCGCCGGGGACGAGGGGGAGCTTGTGGGTGAGGTCGCGGAAGGCCTGCTGCTTTTCAGCGAGGACTTCGTCTACCGGGAGCTTGCCGCCGCCGTAGGTTTGCACGATGTGATTGACGACGTCCCAGTCCGTCTTGCCCTTGTACTGGTCGTACACGGACTCGGGCACCTCGATTCCGTAGCGGGAGAAGACGATTTTTTTGGACTCTTCATGGAGCGGCTCGGAGTCTATGATGACGCCGTCGAGGTCGAAGAGGATGGCGGTGAAGTCCTGCACAGGGGTTTTG
>DASSAV010000401.1:0-3029 GCA_035699265.1 Rhodothermales bacterium | reverse complement strand
ATACCAGGAGAAGTGGCGCGCCCAGCAGTTCGCAGCCTACGTCGTGGAGGCGGCACAACAGGGTGACTCCGTCGCGACGGAGATCCTCAACGAGCAGCTACACGCACTGGCGCTTCAAGTAAGCTGGCTCGTAGGGGCTTGTGGAGCCGTCGAACGGCGCGTGGCGCTACTTGGGGGGCTCACCAACCTCCCGCATTTCCAGTCCACGCTCGCGGAGAAGCTCGAAGAGGTGTTGCCGGGGTGGAGCGTGGAGAAGTCGGCGCACGACCCGGCCCTCGGCGCGCTCCGCATCGCCATGAAGGCGGCTGGGGCACTGTAGCTCACGTGTTCGAGTGTTATCGTGCTGTGGAGTTTGGGGGTGTGGGAGTTTGGGGGATGATCCTGGTCTAAGGGGCGTCGTCCACTCGGCGCACGAAACCGCTCGCGAGTTCATATACCTGGAGGAAGTCGTCCCATTCGAGCGTCGAGGGCACGTCGGCGATGCTGTGATAGGGCTGTTTGCCGCGATTGGTATACAGGTAGAAGCCTGGGATCCCCCTCCGTATCAGGAAGAACTGGTCGCTGTTGGGCGCATTACGCCGCGCCGAGATCTCCAGGCCGCGGATGCCGCCGCCGACCCGCCGAAGCAACTGGTACCTGTCCGGGAAATCAATTCCCCCTTCCACCACGACACCATCCTCCCCCGAGGCGACCATGTCGAAGTTGACGAGAAAGACTGCCCGATCCAGGTCCACCGGCGGATGCTCGGTAAAGTAGTGCGACCCGATCAGCCCGGCCTCTTCTCCCGAGAACGCTACGAAGAGGACGGAGTACCGGAGCGACTGTTCACTCAATGTCTCAGCCAGCGCGAGCAGGAGCGCCACGCCGCTGGCGTTATCGTTGGCGCCCGGGAAATAGACCTCCCGGCCCAGCGCGCCCAGGTGGTCGTAGTGCGCCATGACAATGAGGAATGAGTCCGGCGCCACCGTTCCGGGGAGCCAGCCGAGCACGTTCTGCGTCTGAACGGTCGTATCCTGAATGCTCCGCACGCGGTAGGAAACGGACCGGACCAGATCCGGCCACGCATCCTGCCGGACGTAAAACGCCGGCAGGCCCGCATTTTCAAAGGACGCGCCATAGATCAGCCGGTCCGTGAGGAAGACGACCGACGCGGCGCCCCGCTCCCGCGCCGCCTGAACGCGGCCCTCTTCCGTGACCGTCTCCGGTGTGTCTCGCGCGAGCGACCGAAGCGTGTCGGGGACGACCTCATCCAGTACGACGACCGCTCCATCTACATCGACGTCCTCGTAGGCATTCACGCCGACTTCGGGCAGTACGACGCCGCTACCGGCGCGGACGACCGATTCTCTGCCTTTCGTGATTCCTGAGGCGCTGGAAGGCAGCGGCAGGAAATCACGGCCGAGTCGGAGCGACCGTCCGTTCACGGTCAACTCGGGTGCTTCGGGGAAGAGATCGGTCGTGAGTGCAAAGGGTTGATAATAGGACCCATTGACCGGTTGCAGGCCGATGGATTTGAACCGCTGGCGGAGATATCGGGCGGCTTTTGCAGTCCCTCCGTACAGATAGCCCCTGCCCGCCAGGGAATCCGAAGCCAGCGCTGCTACGTCTGCCTTTGCCTGTACGAGAATATCGGCTTCGCTGATGGGGGTGTTCTGGAGCCGTCCCGGAGGGATGACGGTCGTCGCGCAGGCGGTGAGGGCGAGGCCGCACAGGAGCGCCAGCGAGAGCTTAAGCGAGAGCGCTTTCATCCGGTTCGGCATGGCAGGGGGCGTATAGCTGCTTGCATCAGACGATGGCGTTGTAGAGCGACCATGCCCCGATGAGGAACATGCCGATGAATGACAGCCACAGGAAGAGATCCCACACCGCACCGGGCTTCAGGCGCTCGTCGATGCGGCGGTAGCGGAAATACACGGCGACCGCACCGAGCATCGGCATCATGATGGCCTGGCCGAGCCCGGAAGCCAGCACCATCGCCACCGGCGCCCGCACGAAGGCGAACGCTATGAGCGCCAGGATCGGGAGCAGGACCCCCAGGCGGCGGACCCAGACGACCCGGACTTCCTCGGTCGATTCGATCAAGCCGAGCAGTACCAGGGCATCCGTTATGATGCGCGCAAAGCCGGCGGCGAATACGAAAAAGGTCGAATACAGGATGGCGAACGCCCCGATGAGAAATCCCCCTTCGGCCCAGCGCCCGAACACGGGCACGTACATCTGGGAGAGGGTTCGGATCATGGCCTGCCCGTCGGTTGGATTCAGGTCGGTGCGGGAGAGAACGCCTGCGCCCAGCATGTAGAAAGCGACCGTCGCGAAGGTGTAGACGACCATGGAGAGCCACACGTCGTAACGGAGCACGCGCATCCAGCCGCGCGCACGCTGCGCCCACTCGGGGCTGTCGTCCCGCGGGCCGGTCCACCGGGCGTATCCTTTTTCCATGCACCAGTAGGGATACATGATCAACTCGCCAGCGGCCAGTCCTATCATGCCGAAGGTAGCCAGGGCGGTGCTGATCCCGTTCGCCGTGCCGCCGCTTCGGGTCGGCGGGATGTGGAATTGCAGGCCGCTCATGAACTCCTGCGGCGTAATCTTCCAGGGCGTCGATTGTAGCAGGATCACGACGACGACCGTCACCAGCGTGAAGATAGCGACGAGCGACGTGGACACGACCTGAATCAACTGGTATCGGCCATAGTACATGAAGATGGACGTGAGAACGGCGACCACGGCCGCCCACAGGAGGATGTCTACCGGCTCCGACAGGGTAGTGACCTGGGCGGTCAAGGCATCTACGCGCAGGCTCAGCGCCGCAGCGGCCGGAGAACCGCCAGCGCCTGCTCGGGCGGCAACGGCCAGGTCGACCTTCGCCTGAACCAACTGATCCTGCACTTGATTGTAATGCGCTCCCTCTTCCGTGAGCGGGCGGGCGATGGCGAGCGCCTCCCCGACGCCACCCACGATGCCGCCGTTCTGTGAGACGACGAGCAGGATCACGGCGAACCAGTACCAGAGCAGCCAGCTCACCTTCA
>DASSAV010000400.1:0-6639 GCA_035699265.1 Rhodothermales bacterium | reverse complement strand
AAATGGCCGTAGAGAGAGGCGTCGTAGCCGTACTTCTCGTACAGCTTCTGCAGGTCTCGGAGGTAGTCTCCGATTCGGTCCGGCGGGACGGCGGAGTCCTCCCATCCCGGCCAACTCAACCCGCGCACGTGGGCCGTGGCGCCGAGCCCCGCCTCCCGGATCTTCATGAGGTGCTCCTCGACGACGGGGTCGGTGTAAAGCCGCATGTCGGGGGTCTTGCTACCGTCCTTGCCCTTGACCATGTCCATGCACTTCCGGGCGATGCCGACCGCATCATCCACCGTCTCCGCCCCGAACTCCGCGATCAGGAAACCGCCGCCGGCCGGCAGCAGGTGCAGGTAGTCGGTGTGGATGCCCTGCCATCTCATGAAACGGATCAGCTTCTCGTCCATCGCCTCCAGACCGACCAACCCCCGTCCCGTGAACGTATTGAGCTCCGGAACGTGGTCACCCGCGCTGTAGATGTCCTCGTAACCGAACACGACCAGAACCCGCTTGGGGGGGCTGTCGATCAGCCGGATCGTCGCCTCCAGGACCGTGACACACGTCCCTTCCGTGCCTACGAGCGCCCGCGCCACCTGAAAACCGTTCTCCGGAAGCAGCTCGGGGAGGTTGTAGCCGGAAACACGTCTCGGAATGTTCGGGTAGCGCCTCCGAATTTCAGCGGCATACTGATCCCGAAGGTCACGCATCTTCCCATAAATCTCCCCGCGACGGCCGCCGCCCCGAACGATACGCTCCAGTTCGTCGTCGCTCGTCGCGCCCACCTTCATGCGGGCGCCGTCGTACGTGAGCACGTCCAGTTCATAGATGTTGTCCTCGGTACGACCGGCCATCTGCGAATGGACGCCGCAGGAGTTGTTGCCGATCATGCCCCCGAAACTACACCAGGCGTGGGTAGATGGATCGGGGCCGAAGGTCAGGTTGAACTTCTCCGCCTGGTCCCGGAGGTCGTCCAGGCGGCAGCCGGGCTGGACGCGGGCGACCCTGTTGTCAGGATCGATCTCGATGATCTCATTGAGGTACTTGTCGAAGACGATGCAGACGGCGGCGTTGACGGTCTGGCCGGCGAGGCTCGTGCCGCGCCCCCGGTTGACGATGGGGGCGCCGTGCTTACGGCAAATGTCCACCGTGGCGACGACACTGTCGACGTCCTTCGGGATCACGACGCCGATAGGCACCTGCCTGTAGTTGGAAGCGTCTGCGGCATAGAGGGCCTGGCTGGCGCTGTCGAAGCGGACCTCGCCGTTGACGTGCTTCCGAAGCTCCGCTGCCAGCGCCTCCCGATCGCCCTCGAACTTCGCCCGCGTGCGCGGCGTGTCCGTCCACTTCACGGTACCGCCCATCGAAGTGGGCTTTGCGTAGGGCTCGTGCCCTCCCTGTGCCGGTGCTACTTGCGTATTCATTGCTTCACCTGTTCCCATCTCACGATTGCGAACTGCCATAAATCCGGTACGGCTCTGCGTCGGCGTGCTTGAACGAAAGGCCGAGACCCGCACGTGTGCGATCCGGTCTCAGGCATCCGCCTACGGGATCGAGTGCGCCGTCGAACAGCATGTGTTCGATGCGCACGTGGTCGTAAAAGTATTCGACGTTGCGTATCGGCAGGGCTGCGCACGCGGCGTGGACGTGCAGGTTCGGCGCCGTGTGCGCCGAGAGCGGGAGTGCGTGTGCCTCGCACAGGGTACCCGCCCGCAGAAAGCCGCTATACCCCAGGCAGCGCGTGGCGTCAGCCTGAAGCACATCCACTGCGCCGGCCTCCAGCATCCGGCGGAAGTAGAAGAGGTCGTAGCCATACTCGCCTGCCGTGATGTCCATCCCAGACGGTGCCCGGTCTCGCATCAATCGCAATCCGCCCAGATCGTCGGAGGATACCGGCTCCTCGAACCAGACGACGCCATAGTCCGCATACGTTTCGGCGAACCAGAGCGCCTGCTTCCGGTCATAGCCGCCGTTGGCGTCCACGAAAAGATCGACGTCGTCGCCGATAGCATCGCGCGCAGCCTCTACGCGGGCTCGGTCTTGATCGGGGTATGTCCCGACCTTCATCTTCACCATGCGGATTCCCTCGTCAACCCACCCTTCAAACTGCTCCTGAAGCCGTTCGTCGGTGTAGTTCGTGAAGCCGCCGCTGCCGTACACAGGCACGCAGTCGTGTACCTGCCCCAGCACGTCGACCATCGGCAGGTCCAGCAGTCGTGCCTTCAGGTCCCATAATGCGACGTCCACGGCGGAGATGGCGGACGCTGCAATGCCGGGCCTGCCCAGGTTGCGTATTTCGTGCAGCATCGCTGCCCAGGAGCCGTCCACGGAAAGGGCGTCTCTCCCTTTCACAACAGGCGCGAGCACGTCGTCGATGAGGCGGGCCGTAGCCGCCGCCGTATAGGAGTAGCCGATCCCCTGCTTGCCTCCGCCATAGACCTCGACCAACACCAGTATGGTTGCATCCCACGTGAAGGTGCCGTCCGACTCCGGTCCGTCTGTGGGAATCTCGTAAGCCGAAACCTGGACTCGCTCTATCGGGACTGCATCTCCGCCCATTGCCGCTCAGTACCAGACGCTCAGTGTACCAAACCCTTCAACCGCTCCTTGTAAGTCGCCGCCGTCTGTTTAATCGACTGCGTGACTGACTCCCACGAATCCGGGTCTCCCTGAAAGATCGCCGAGGCATAGGACGTGGCTTGATCCATCGTTATGTGCGGCGGAAGCGGCGGTACGTTCGGATCGGCGAGGGCGTCGACCACGACCGGCTTGCTGGCGGAAAGCGCACGGTCCCAACCCGGCCCGATGTCCTCCGGCTTCTCCATCCGAATGCCTTCCAGTCCCAGCAGCCGGGCATACTCGGCGTAGTTCATCGGCGGCACGTCCTGCGACCCCTCGAACTTCGGAAAGCCGCTGAAGACGCGCTGCTCCCACGTCACCTGGTTGAGATCCTGGTTATTCAGCACCATCACGATGAGTTGCGGGTTGCGCCACTCCTTCCAGTATTTGGAGATGGTAATAAGCCCGTTGATACCGTTCATCTGCATGGCGCCGTCACCCACGAGGGCGATTACGGGACGGTCCGGGTACGCGAACTTGGCGGCGATGGCGTACGGTACACCGGGACCCATCGTGGCCAGCCGGCCCGAGAGCGAAGCCATCATGCCACGCCGGATCTTCAGGTCACGCGCGAACCAGTTGGCGGAGGAACCGGAATCCGACGTTATAATGACGTGCTCCGGAAGGCGGGGCGACAGTTCCCAGAAGATGCGCTGGGGATTGATCGGGTCGGCATCTTCCATGGCCCGAGCTTCCATGATCTCCCACCACGTGACGATCTCCTCCTCGATGTGCTCACGCCAGGACCGATCCTCTTTCCGCTTCAGCATCGGGATGAGCGCCTGGAGGGTTTCTCTGGCGTCACCGTGCAGGTTTACGTCGAATGGGAAGCGCAGCCCGAGCTTGCGGGGTTGGATGTCGATCTGAACGCCCCTGGCCTGGCCCTCGGGCGGCAGAAATTCAGAATATGGGAAGCTGGAACCGACCATCAGAAAGGTGTCGCATTCCATCATCAAGTCCCAACTGGGCTTCGTTCCCAGCAGCCCGATCGAGCCCGTCACGTAGGGCAAATCGTCCGGGATCACGGCTTTCCCGAGCAGCGCCTTGGCAACGCCTGCCCCGAGCAGGTCCGCCACTTCCATGACCTCGTCCGACGCGGCCGTGGCGCCGGCGCCGACCAGCATGGCGACCTTGCTGCCCTGGTTTAAGATGTCAGCCGCGCGGCGGAGGTCGTCGTCCCTGGGAACGATACGCGGGGCCGAGTAGCCGATGCCGCTGAAGGTGCAGCCATGCTTGCGGGGGGGCTGCTCCATGGGGACTTCCTGAAGGTTGTTCGGCAATATCAGGCAGGTGACGGCCCGTTCGGCCTTGGCTATGCGATAGGCTTCATCCACCAGATGGCGGGCCTGGACCGGCGTCATCAGCGTGTGTACGTAGGGCCGCCCCACGTCCTTGAACAGTACGCCCAGGTCGACCTCCTGCTGGTAGTCAGACCCGAGAGCTGTCGTGGCCTGCTGTCCGAAGATGGCGAGGACAGGGACGTTGTCGCCGAAGGCGTCGTAGAGGCCGTTGAGGAGGTGAATGGCGCCCGGCCCCGAGGTGGCGACGCATACCCCCACTTCCCCCGTGAACTTGGCGTGGGCGCAGGCCATGAAAGCGGCAAGCTCCTCGTGCCGGACCTGGACGAAGTCGATCTTGTCCTTCTGCCGCTCCAGCGCGCCGAAGATGCCGTTGATCCCGTCCCCCGGATAGCCGAACACCCGGCGAACGCCCCATTCGTATAGCCGCTGGACGATGAAATCGCCTACCGTCTCTGCCATAACAACCCTCCTCGTCAGTTCGTCAACTACGCGGCATTCTGTTCGAGATGCCGTTCTTCATTCTACTGACATTCAGGCGGGATGGCACGGGCGGTCGGCGTATGAAGCGTGACCATGTAGCAAAAAATCCCGCTGCATGGCCGGACGGGCCAAAAAGCTAAAAAAAGAAGCCCCCGCCGGGCGTTGCTCCGACGGGGGCTTCTTGGACGACCCGAAAAGGTGTCGGTATGCTTACACGGCTTGCTTAGGGGCGATGCGTTCGCCCTCGCGCAGGTGGAGATCGTCTGCGCCTGCGACGACCTGGTCGTTTTCCCGGAGCCCGCCTAGAATCTCGACCTGATCCCCGAGATCACGCCCGATTTCGACCTGCTTGCGTACGGCCCTGCCGTCACTCAGGAGCCATACGTAGTGCTGGGCGCCTTCGCTGATGACGGCCGACTCGTCCGCCGCGAGCACGGCCTGTACCGGCTGGTTATGAGCGACCGAATCCGATACGAAGAACACCTTCGCGCTGAGCTGCGGCTCGAATCTCGCGTCCGGCTGGAGCACCTGTAGCCTGATCTCGACGGTGTTCTTCGACTGGTCGGCTGTGGGGCTGCGCTCGACCACGAGGGCGGCGTATTCGACGTCCGGGTAGGCGTCGAGTGTGACGACCGCCGGCTGGCCAGGGCCGATCCTGCTGATGTCCTCCTGGCTTACGTCGATGGCGACCAGCGTCTTGCTGTCATCTACGATCGTGCAGATGCCCTGTACGGCGATCTCACCTACCTCGACGAGCTTCCGCGTCACCAGACCGCTGAAAGGGGCGCGAACGGTGGTCGTGGCCAACTGGGCCTCCGTAAGGTTGAGACTCGACTGCGCCTGGGTGACAGCGGCTTGAGCCCTCTGCAAGTCTACCTCTGAAGCTGCGCCTGCGTCGTGCAGGCTCTGGGTACGGGCGAGTGAGGCCCGTGCATCTGCGAGCAAAGCCAACTGCGCCCTGCGCTGCGCATCGAGTTCGAGGTGGTTGAACTCGGCCAGCACCTGGCCTGCTCGGACGTGCTCGCCCTCGTCGAAATAAAGCTTATCCACCGGGGTGCGCGACGTGGTCGCAACGGTCGCCGAGCGCGGATACGTTACGTACCCGCTCCCGCGCAACAGGGGATGGGCAGCCGGTCCGATCCGCTGGTAGGCCACTACGGATATGTCGACCCGCTGGGGCTGTAACGCCTTCCAGCCCAGGTAACCGCCGATCGCTACGACGAGCACCCCGGCCCAGATGAACCAGCCCCGTTTCGACGTCGCCTTCCCCGACCCCCGCCTGCGCGTGAGTTTGCCTGCCAGGCGGGCCACGTCTCGCCGCTCGGTTGTAGCGGGGGTGCGCGGCGTACTCACTCGTGGTTCTTCGGTCATTGTCTGAATATCCATGCTATGCGTCCTGTCAACGTGTCGAGAAGTTAATCTGTGCGCCCACCGTCCGCTCCAACCCCAGCAAAACTTGTGCGATATTAAAGCGTGCCTGCTCGTAGGCCGCCCGCGCCGCAGTTGCAGTCACCTGCGCCTGTGTGTAATCGAGCAAGGAAACGGCCCCGTGCTGATAGCTCGTCTCGGCGAGCGCCAGATTGGCCTGTGCCTGGTCGACCAGGGCCTGACTACTTTCCAGTGCGGCTTGCTGACTTTTCAGGTCATTCAAGAGGTTCTTGATCTGCGTTGCGAGTTCAAGCCGGGCCTCACGTTCCTGCTCTTGCAACTGGTTTTGCGTCGCCTGTAGTTCCCGCCCTTTGATCCGCGCTGCATACGGCCCGAGGATATTGTACGTCAGGCCGACGCCCAGCCGGAGGTTGAACGGCGAGATGCCGGGTGCGTCGATGCCGAACAGGGATTTCGGACCCAGGTAGGCACCGGAAAACTGCAAATTGATGTTCGGTTTGCCCTGTGCATTGACGGCCGCCATGAGTTCCGCCTGCTGGCGCTGCCGCAAATCAAGCTGGCGGAGATCCTGGCGGCTCCGGAGCGCCTGCTCGTACAACTGGTCGAACATGCCTTCCGGGTCGATGCCTGCGGGGAGCACGGGTAATTCGCCGGCCGTCATGAAGTCATGTTGCTGCTGGCCCAGGAGCAAGGCCAGTTGGTCCAGGCTCTTCGCAGCCTCGCTACGGGCCACGGCCTGTTGCGACCGGTAACTCTGGAGGTCCACCTGCGTGCGCAGCACCTCAGCGGGCAGCACGGCCCCGTTGCGCACCTGGGCCTGGCTGATTCTCTCTAACTGCTCACCGACCGCAATGGTCTCGCCATACAG
>DASSAV010000399.1:0-2997 GCA_035699265.1 Rhodothermales bacterium | reverse complement strand
CTGAATCTGCCGCTTATACTTGCTACAAACCCGTTACGATCCATCCGCCTGTCCCTCTTCCCCTCTCCCGAACCTCTCAACCCGCGACCGACAAAATGTCAGGTTAAAATCATAACCTTGCCCCGCCGCAAAGTTTGCACTACATAGTCCGGTTTACCCCACACCCACCACGTACCAACATTCTTTGACATACCGCTCCACCCCTACACCCCCGAAAACCACGTGCGGACTCTGCTCCGAAGCCGACCGCCCCGAAGGCGCCTGCCCCGGTCCCGTAGGGGCGCACGGCCTTGCGCCCGCTTTCCCCGAACCCGAAAAACACGTGCAAAGTGTGTAAAGTGTGCAATGATGCGTTTTGTATGCTCTAGAATGACGAAGAAACCGTCAGATCCGTTACAATTCACCGCAACACCTCGGTACCCGAACAACAGACCACCAACAACAGACCACCAACAACACGCAATCGGAAAACCTGTAAGATCCGTTACAATTGGTGCCCAGCTTCCAGTAGCCGCCCACCAGGTACGAAGTACAAAGAACCAAGAGCCAACAACGGACAACTGGCAAAAAAGAAAAAGGCCGCCACCGCGTATGCCGTGACAGCCTTTCGGTCGGGATTATGAGGAGACCCTATGCGATGGTCACCTCGTCGTTGAGGTAGACGTCCTGGATAGCATTCAGGAGCTCAGATCCTTCGCGCATAGGCCGCTGGAACGCCTTGCGGCCCGAAATGAGACCCATGCCGCCGGCGCGTTTGTTGATGACCGCCGTGCGTACCGCATCCTGAAGGTCATTCTTGCCCGAGCCGCCGCCCGAGTTGATGAGCCCGATCCGGCCCATGTAACCATTGGCGACCTGGTACCGTGTGAGGTCGATGGGGTGCTCCGTCGTGAGCTTCGAGTAGATACGCTCGTCGAGCTTGCCGTAGGAGGACCCCCCCGTATTGAGCGCCTTATAGCCGCCGTTCGTAGTCGGCAGCTTCTGCTTGACGATGTCCGCCTCGATGGTGGCGCCGAGGTGGTTGGCTTGCCCTGTGAGGTCGGCTGCCGTCTCGTAGTTGGTGCCATCGATGCTGAAAGCCTCATTCCGGACGTAGCACCAGAGGATGGTCGCCATGCCCAGTTCGTGCGCCTGCGAGAACGCCTCGGACACCTCGACGATCTGCCTGCTGGATTCCTCGGAACCGAAGTAGATGGTGGCGCCCACGGCTACGCACCCCATATTCCAGGCATCCTCGACCTGCGCAAACATCACCTGGTCGAACGTGTTCGGGTAGGTGAGCAGCTCGTTGTGGTTGATCTTGAGGATGAACGGGATCTTGTGCGCGTACTTCCGGGCCGTAATGCCCAGCACGCCGAACGTGGAAGCCACTGCGTTTGCGCCTCCCTCGATTGCGAGCCGGACGATGTTCTCCGGGTCGAAGTATTGTGGGTTCTTCGCAAACGATGCGCCCGCCGAGTGCTCGACTCCCTGGTCTACCGGCAGGATAGAAACGTAGCCCGTTCCGGCCAGCCGCCCGTGGTCGAAGAGGGACTGGAGCGACCGCAGCACCTGGGGGCTCCGGTCAGAATTGAAAAAAACACGGTCCACGAAATCAGGGCCGGGGAGGTGTAGATCTTCCTTGGGGATCGTGGTGCAGCGGTGTTCGAGCAGGTCGTCGGCGTCTTCTCCAAGCAGGTCTGCGATGTAGGACGTTGTGACTTCAGCCATTGATCTTCTAATCCGTCGAGGTAAGTGTAGTTAAGTAACTGAAATACGCTAAAACTATTAAAAAAGATCGGCTTTGCGGTGTTCGGATACGAGGGAGAATCACGCCATCCAGGCGGAAAGCGCTTTTCTATGATTGGAGCTACGAAAAAAACTTCACTCCTTTTACCGCTTTCGTCGTCGCACAATGACCGAATGGGGTATGGAGTCCGGGTGCATCAAGTAGTCCGGGAGCGCTCGGGCGAGCAGGGGAGCCATGAGCAAGCCCTTGGAGCCGAGGCCGGTAAACACCCACACACGGGAGTGGTCGGGCAGGGGACCCACCATCGGCAGCCGCGTGCCGGGCACCGTGACACGGACCCCGGCCGTTTCTTCGAGGATGGGTGCATGCTCGATGCCGGGCAGCATCTGGCCGACTTTCGCAAGAATGGTTGCCGTCTGGGCGCGCATGGGCGCGAGCGTGGTGAACTCGTGCTCGTACGAGCTGCCGGCGCTGAGCGTATCCCCTTCGGGCACGACGTAGCCCTTTCCGGCGAGGTTCGGAATCCGGCAGGAGGTCAGGCCTTCGGGGGTTCTGACAGTGACGGACTGCCCCTTGATGTTGTGGAGCCGCAACGATGTGAGTTCCGGGAAGTCCACCCACGCGGCCCCGAGTGCGAGGATGAGGAAGCGCGCCAGGACGCGCTCGTGCCCGCCGTGGTGCTCGACGTCAGCCCAGGCATGTGCGCCCGATTCCCCCCAGCGTCGCACGGCGCAACCCGTTCGCAGGTGCGCGCCCCGGCGCACGGCGGCTGCAAGCAGAGATTGCACGAGGCCGGCGGGGGAGATCGTCCCGCCGCTCTGAACGTAGAGTCCGCCGTGTGGCGCGCGTACGCACGGATACGCTGCCTGAAGCTCGGCAGGCGTACGCCACAATCCGTGCTGCGGAAAAGCAGCCGCGCTCTGCTGAAAGGCAGTGGCCTGTTCGGGGTCGTAAGCTGGGCGCAGCGTACCGCCACCGCGGAAAAGCTGCCGGGCTTCCGCCAGGCCGAGCGTTTCCTGTAGCGCCTCCAGTGCTTCTTCCATCCGCCATGCGGGACGGCCATACTTCGACATAAGCGGATTCACCATGCCGACGGCCACTCCGGATGCACCGGCGGCAGGCTGTGCCGCCTCCAGCACGAGCACACGGTGGGAACGACTCAGGTGAAGTGCCGCACAGGCTCCGGCTAGACCGGCCCCCGCGATGACGATGTCATATGAAAGATTCACGCCCTGTGTTTGGAAGCCGGGGCTATTTTCGCGTACATC
>DASSAV010000398.1:0-2614 GCA_035699265.1 Rhodothermales bacterium | reverse complement strand
CATACGAATCATGACATTCACCCCGCAACAAGCAGGCATAGAGTACCTGTTCGGATCTTCAAAACCCCTCTTCCTCTCTCCCTTTCCCCCTCTCTTCCACTCCTCCTTTCAACCGCCCTACCGCCCGTTCACGATGTCCAGCAGCACGTCGGCCGCGCGGGGGTCGCCGGATTGCCCGAGCCAGAAGATGGCCTGTTCCCGCATCTCGGCGTTGGGATGGGTCTTCGCCAGGTTGATGAGCCGAGGGACACCCTCTTCCTTCGGGATCTGGGAGAGAGCGAAGATGGCCTTCTTCTGTACCTCCAGGCTGGCGTCATTCAGCGCGAACGCTTCCAACACCTCGGCCGCCGCGCTGCCCTCCTGCTGGCCGATCCAGAACACGGCTTCCGCGCGCATCTCCGGGTCGGCGTGCGTCTTCGCCAGGTTGGTCAGGCGCGGGGTGCCGACCTCAGGCGGGAGCTGCGAGATCGCAAAGAGAGCCTTTTTCTGCACTTCGGCGCTGGCGTCGCTCCGGGCGAAGTTCTCCAGCGCGTCGGCCGCCCGCACACCCCCCGCCTGCCCGAGCCAGAACACGGCCTCGGCACGGATCTCCGGGTTGCGGTTCGTCTTGGCGATGTCGGTCAACAGCGGTACGCTCTGCTCGGGCGGGAGCTGCGAGATCGCGAACAGGGCCTTCTTCTGCGTCTCGATGTCGGACGTATCCTCCGGCATACCGTCTCCCATATCGAATGCGCCGTTTGTGAGGGCTTCATCGATACGGTAGAGAACATCTTCCGCAATGTTCAGCGCCGGCTTCACAATATTCGGCGCCGGATCGGTCTGCGGTATCGCCTTGAGCACACCCGCTGCATGCCGAATCGCCTGCCCTGCCAGATCGATCGCGGCATCCGCCAGAGGGTCTGGATGGTCGCCCACAGATGTTCCCTTCCCTCTTTCTCCCCCTGTCTCCCTTTCCGCCTCTCTCTGGTCCACTACCCATACTGACCTTCCGGATTCAGTGCGATGCTCCTGATCCACCTTCGCAACAGCGTCCGGCGCCATCACGTTGTAGGTCACCGGATTCTGCCGGAGTTGGCTGCCGTCTGTCGCGGGGTGCATCGCGGCCAGGGGCAGGATGAATGCCATCGCGCACCCCATCATGCCGGCGGCGCGCAGCCGCGTCAGCCCGTAGCGCCTCTGCCGGGGGTCCAGGATGGCGAGCACGCGACTCCTTAACTCGGTGTGCCGGGCCATCGCCAGCGCCCCCGCCGAGGCCTCCCGGCCCGTCAGAAGCTGCCGCGCCATGCCCACCAGGTGGTCGGCATAGGACGTGGAAGCTACCCCCATCGAGAGCACCCCATCGTCGCAGGCCCGCTCACGCTCTACCAGCAGCCGCTTCGAGGCGTACCACGCCAGCGGGTTGTACCAGTGGAACGCCCGCGCCACCAGCGCCACTACGTGCGTCAGGTAGTCCAGCCGCTTCACGTGCAGCAGTTCGTGCATCAAGGTGACGTGCTTCTGCTCTTCCGGCCACTCCTCCGCGTGCGCCGGCAGCAACACGACCGGGTGATGGACCCCATAGGTCATCGGGACCGTCACCTCGGGATGTTGGAGCAGCCGCACGGGCCGCCCGATCTCCAGTACCTCCCCTAACACCTCTGCCAGGTCGTTCCACTCCTCGTCTTCCACCGGCTCGGCGCGGCGGCTGACCATGCTCAGCTTGGCCAGCGTCAACCCCAGCCGGACGAGCAGCGCCAGCGCCCCCGCGATCCACACGTACAACACAGCCCGCCCCCACGGAAAGGCGCGCGACGTCGACGCCAGAGCCGGGGCGCTCACCGCCGCTTGCGGCGGCATCGGGGACACCGGCCCAATAAGCTCCCCTCCTTTCCAAGGAGGGGATACAGGGGTGGTTTGCATCTGCTCCATGGTCGGCACATCATCCGCGGCCGGAGCCACGGCTTCCGCTTGGGCCGGCGGAACGGCGCTCAGGACGGGCGTCGGCTCGGCCGGACGGAAGAACGGCACCGCCACGTGCCACGACGGGAGGAAAGCCACGCACAGCGGTAGCACCAGCAGGCCGATGAAAGCGAGGCTCCAGACCCCGTGCCGCACCGCCGCGGAGCCGCGGCGCAGTACGGACGCCAGCAGGAACGCAAGGGCCAGGACGAGCGTGCCCTTGACCACGATCTCCAGCAGGAAAAGACCGATACCGGGGGTGGTTAGCGCGTCTATCATTTCCGTTCCTCCTTTTTGGCCTGTGTAATCAGCTTGGAGAGTTCGTCCAGGTCCTCACGCGAAAGCTCGGAGGTGGACATGGAGAGCAGGGCGGCCACGACGCTCGGCACAGAGTCGCCGAAGAACGTCTTCGTCAACTCCTTCAATTCCGTGTGCCCGGCTTTTTCCGTCGACACGGTGGGCAGGTACACGTACCGCTGCCCCTCCCTTTCGTGCGTCAGGTGACCTTTCTCTTCCAGAATCCTCAACAGCACCCGCACCGACGAGTTCGTCGGCGGGTCGGGCAGCTTCGCCCGGACTTCCTCCGCCGTCGCCCGGCCCAGTTCATACACCACGCTCATGATCTGGCGCTCGCGGCGGCTCAGTTTCCCTCTTAACGGCTGGCTCATCAAAACGA
>DASSAV010000397.1:0-2835 GCA_035699265.1 Rhodothermales bacterium | reverse complement strand
GCACGCTCGTAGCCCATGAATTTACGCACCCGGTCGTCGATGCGGGATGATCGGGAGACGATCTCCACGGCAACGTCCGGTGCCTCAGCAAGCTCCTTTTCCTTTATGATGTGGAGGCGTTCCTTGGAGACGAACAGGATGTCCGGTTCGTACCCGTTCCGTTCATCGATGCGCACCAGCGTCCGAGAACCCAGCACTTCTCCCAGGTCTTTTGAACGGACGTAAAATCTCATGAGGGCGTATAGAAAGCCGAAGATGCGTTCGTGCGAATAGGGGGCTGGCGACATGATCTTGGCTGTTCCGTCGATGAGGTCTCCCTTCTGCTCTCCTTTCAGATATTGCTTGAACTGCTCGTAGCCCATGCCCCGAATGGGCTTGGGTGCAGTCAGGCGCGGGTGTCCGGTCTGGGTTTGTGGCATAGCTCGTTTCCGAGGTCGTAGCGGATTGCGCTTTCAGCGGACTCTCTTGCGGCGGTTGCGGACGTAGTCCTCAAATATAAACCCGCCCAGGTCATCCAGGCTCGCATAATAGGCCCGGCCCTGGTTGGCCTCGGTGAGTTCGTGGACGAAGTTCTGGAGATAGGGGTCGCGGGCGATCATGAAGGTGGTAAGGCTGATGCGCTCGCGGCGGCAGATCACCGCCTCGTCCAGCACTTTGTTTACGATCCGCCGGTCCAGGCCGAAGGCGTTGCGGTACATCCTGCCGTTCTCCAGGTGGCAACTGGGCTTGCCGTCCGTAATCATGAAGATCTGCTTGTTCTGATTCTTGCGCCGTCTCAAGATGTCGCGAGCCCGCTGGAGACCTGACCTCGTGTTGGTGTAAAACGGCCCCACCTCCAGGTACGGCAGATCCTTGATGGAAATCTCCCAGGCGTCGTTCCCGAAGGCCACTACGTCCAGCGTATCCTTCGGATAGCGGGTCATGATGAGTTCGGCGAGGGCCATCGCCGTCTTCCGGGCGGGCGTGATGCGATCTTCTCCGTAGAGCACCATCGAATGCGAGAGGTCGATCATCAGGACGGTAGCCATATTCGTCTGATGGTCGGTCTCGTAGACGGAGAAATCGTCCTCGTGGAGATTCCAGTCGTCAACGCCACCGCGCCGGAAGGCGTTGGAAAGCGTACCCGTTACGTCCAGCAGGTGCACGTCATCCCCGAACTGCCAGTTGCGTGTTTCCGGCAGCCGCTCGTCGCCGGCCCCTGCATGGGGCGTTTTATGACGGCCGCGATTGCTTTTACGAAGCTGGCCGAAGATCTCTTCGAGCGAGCGTTGCCTTAGCGTGCGTTCGGTTTTGGCTGTAATTTCTACGACACCCTGATCGTCGTCCCGCAAATAGCCCTGCCGTTTCATCTCCTCGATGAAGTCGCCGATGCCCGTGTCTTCATCTGTCAGACCATACTTCTTGTCGAGTTGGGTGAGCCAGTTGAGGGCTTCGGCGGCGTCGCCCGCCGTGTACTGAAGCAGTTGTTGAAAGAGGTCGAGGAGCTTCTCGAAGGTAGACTGCGCCTGGCCGTGGCGCTGCGCGTCCCATTTCGTATAGCGGAAGAGCATGGCGAGACGGGAATAAGTTTGGGGTATCAGATCGAACGATGGGTAAGCAGGTTTGTTTTCTCCGCGGGATGCCCATCGAGGAATCTACGGGCGTGAGAGTGTCTGATGGAGCCACAGGCATCCCCGGATCCTACTCTCCTAGATTCATAGCTTCGTCGCCTCTTCCTCCCCCTCACATCCCGTACGGCTTATCCAGGTAACGCTCCGCCCATTCATGGGCGTTGCCGAAGTCTTTCATGTCCAGCACCACTTCGTAGGTTGCCACGGCCTGCTCGCGTTGGCCCAGGGCGTCGTAGGCCATTCCCTGGCGCACGCGCCCCCACACCTCGAAGTAGGTATCCTCTTCGCGGCGCGCGGTCAGCCGGATGAGTTGGTCCAGGTATTGGAGTGCCTCGTCGGAACGGCCGTACGCCGCCTTCGCGCGGGCGATGTAGTAGAAAGCCTGCTCGGCAGCGGCGTTGTTGTAGCCGGGCTCGCCGTACCGGTGCAGGATATCCTGGAAGATCGCCTCCGATCCGGCCCAGTCGCCCCAACGAGCGTGGATGCGGCCCTCCATGGCCTCGAAGTAGGCGTTGTCCGGGTACTTCTGCCGGAGCCAGTTGACGTATTCAAGGCTTTTCTGCTGATTGCCCTCGAAGATGTAGAAAATCTGCAGGAGGAAGTAGACAGCCTCCGTCTGGAGGTAGACCCCTTTTTCGGCCGTGCGCTGAAGTTCCAGCAGGCCGCGTTCACGGTTGCCATTGGGGAAGAAGACCATGAGCGGCCGGGCGGCCGGGTACTTGTCGCGGATGACGTCAGCGAAGTAGTCGTAGATGCCCGCGGCGAAGACCAGGTCGTCATTGTCCGGCTTCTGTTTGGCGACGGCATACACGTAGTCCATGGCCCGCTTGCCGTCGAGCGCCGCCCTGAGCCACTGGCCTCTGTTCGAGCGAAGCCGCCCGGCAAGGCCGAGGGCTAACCCCTTGAAGAACATCGCGTCGACGTTATGCCGGTCGTGCGCGAGGATGCGGTCGCACCGGTCGATCACCTCCTTCATCTCGTCGTAGAATGCCTCGTCGTGGGATTCGTCCGACAGGTCCAGCAGGATGTGCCACCACGTATTCATGGCCTTGAGGAATGGGCCGATGGGGTGGCCGGGGAATCGTTGCGCAATCCGCTCGAAGTGCCGGTCGGCCTGTTCAAACTTGAGGTTGTATAGCAGATCCAGTCCCTCCCGCACCTCGCTCTTCACGAAGGGATCCTCCAGCAGGGAACCGCTGCCTGCATCGACTACAGCAGGGTTTGC
>DASSAV010000396.1:0-3769 GCA_035699265.1 Rhodothermales bacterium | reverse complement strand
TTCAAGCTGGTGCAGGCGGTACTGGCTCACCTGGGCCGCCCGCCCGAGGAAGCCATCCCGTACCTCGACCTCGTGGCGGTCTCTATTGCCAGCGATATCGTCCCCCTGCACGGTGAAAACCGGGTGCTCATGCGGGAAGGGCTGGAGGTGCTCCGCACGAGCCCGCGCCTCGGCCTCCGCAAGCTGGCGGAGCATGCGCGGGTGGACCTTCCCGCCGCCACCACGCACAACATCGTGTTCGGCATCGGGCCTCGGATCAACGCCGCCGGGCGGATGGGCGACGCCGGCCGGGCAGTCGCCCTCCTGCTCTCGCAAAACGAAGCCGACGCCACCGACCTGGCCTTCCAACTGGAGCAGGCCAACCACCGGCGCCGCACGCTGGACCAGGATACCCAGGCGGAGGCGTTCGCGCTCGCCGAAGAACACCTGGTACGCCACCCCCATTCGGTCGTCCTGTACGGGCCGGACTGGCACCCCGGTGTCATCGGCATCGTGGCCAGCCGCCTCGTCGGGCGGTATTACCTGCCCACGATCATGCTCACCGGCTCGAACGGAGTTGTGAAGGGATCGGCGCGCTCCATCAGTGGGGTGAACGTATACAACCTGTTGCAGACCTGCTCGGACGTGCTGGTCGGCTTCGGCGGGCACGACCACGCGGCGGGTGTCTCCCTGTTGGAAAAAAACGTCTCACTCTTCCAGCGACGGTTCGACGAGGTCGTCCGCGATGCCATCACGCCGGAGCTGCTTACACCCGAAATAGAAGTCGATTCCGAGATCGAACTGGGTGCTATCGACGGGCGCTTCTGGAACGTGTTGAAGCAGTTCGCCCCACACGGCCCGGAGAATGCCCAACCCATCTTCCACGCGCGCGGCCTGGAGATCGTCGGAGGGGTGCGTCCGGTGGGCAAGGAAGGCGAACACCTTAAGTTCAGCATCCGACACCAGGAAGACGGCACGTACCGAGGCATGGAGGTCATCGGCTTCGGCATGGCCGAGCACCTCGGCACCCTGCAGGACAGCCGCCGCACCGGCACTCCTATCGAGGTGCTGTTCAACGTCCAGCAGAACGCCTGGAACGGCACCACCACCCTCCAGCTCCGCGCAAAAGACCTGAAGCTGTGGGAGGAGCGGCAGCCATGAATGCGCTGAAATGGCAAAGGCCCCGGGAGTAAGTTAAGCGGCGCTTCGCCCTCCAGTGGGTAATAGCAGCGACAAGGGGCGACGTGTCATCGCCTTCTGTCATGCTGCTCTGACAGCCTCGATATCGCCCTGCTCCAGTTCTACGCGGAGCGCCTCGACTCCGTGAGGTTCGAGCCAGCCGAGCACGCGGCGGAGGGCGGCGTCCAGCGACACGGCAGGCAGGTCGCATGCCAGCTCCGGCACCCCCCCGATCACAGCCGAGTGAACCCCGCCATCCTCATAGAAGTCGCCGTACAGGGACTCTACCTCGTTGTCCGTGAGGTCCCGGCTCAGAAAGATCCGAAAGGAATAAGTGGTCATATCTGCTACCGATGGGGCGCCCCGATGTCCAGTCCGGCAGGGCGCCGGAGTCTTCGCCCTCTGGGCCGCATCGCCTCAACCGGGGCACCGGTTTACGTCCTGCTTGATTCGCTTGGCCTGGTTGCCCGAATTTTGCGGCGTCGATGAAATACGAGATCGGCACTGCTGGTGACCGTGCGGACAGTACAGAATGCCCCAGGTATGGCCGCCACGCAGTTCCAAACGCCATCCGCGTTCGAGCGCATAGTCTATGGCCTTCTGAACGTCTTTCTTCGGGTGGCGGTTGCGGCTGGTCATCATCGTCGCCTGGTTGACCAGAGTATAACCCTAATCATCAGTACGCCTCTCAAGTAAAATCGACCAGCGAATCGCAACAATATACCGTTAATCACTATCGGATGTTTGCGCACAAATCAAGCTCTTCGACCGTTTTACGGTGGAGAACGTGTCTCATCCCCTGCCCTGCCGCTTCGGTCGATTCTTCACATGGAGCACCTTCGACGGTTTTGTAATGAAACCGCAGTGCTGCAACGTTAGGAAAAGCACCGGGTATGTACCCGAAATCGCCAGCGCTCACCCCTTCTACCGGATCTAAAATCCAAAATCTAAAATCTAAAATAGAGCAGCCGTTCTGGCTACCGGCTCTCGCCCTGCTCACCGCACTGGCGCTCGCAGGATGCGCGGGTCCCCGGCCCGCTGTAAGGCCGGCACTGGAGATCCCGGCAGACGTGCATCCCGGCTTCGATACGTGGCGATACCCCGGAGACGAGGTCTTCCAGGCGTGGCGGGAAGCGTCCCCCTACCAGTGGGTCGGCTATTACCTGCCCGCGCCCTGCCACCGCGACTCCTCCTGGATGGGCAGGCGGCAGGCGCTCCAACAGGCGGGATGGGGACTGGCCGTCGTGTACGTCGGCCAGCAGGTCTTCGAGGGGCAGCCTGCGGGGAACGACATTCCGGATGAGCAGGTCATCTGCTCCCGCACCCTGCTCACGCCGGAACAGGGCCGGCGAGATGCTCAGAACGCGATCGCCGGCGCGGCAGGCGAGGGCTTCCCGCCCGGCACGGTCGTATACCTCAACGTGGAGGCCGTCAGCCAGGTCGGCGACTCCCTGGCCGCCTACTACCGGGCTTGGCAGCAAGAAATGCTTCGGGAGGGCTCCTACGTCCCCGGCACCTACGTCCACAGGGCGAATGCACCCGCCTTGTTCGCCGTCGCACGAGAGGTCTTCTCCGGGGCGGGGCGCGGCGAGGAGCCGCCGTTCTGGGTAGCCGGCACGGGCGGCTTCGCCCTGAACCAGCGGCCGGAGCGCTCGGGACACGCCTTTGCCGACGTCTGGCAGGGCGCGCTCAACGTCCAGCGCACGTGGGGCGGCGTTACGTTGCAGATCGACGAGAACGTGGCCGCACGGCCCCACCCCTCTGCCCCCCGAAGCCAGTGATGTCAGACCGTCTATTCCCCTTCAGAATGGTATAAAGCCATGCTGAATGGTTGAAAGCCGGAGAGGCTCCCCTCCTTTCCAAGAGCCTGTCCCGAGGTTTCGAGGGAAGGGGACACAGGGGTGGTTGGTTTTTAATCCTCCTCTCCTCCTTTCACCCTCTCTTTCCCTCTCCCGAATCTCTTCCATGACCGGATCCCCGCCTGCCCGCCCCATACACCCACAATCCCATATACTCAACCGGCCAACCCGATCCGGAACAGGTCCGTTGCGCCGGGCAGGTATCGTTTCAGGTCCGTTGCAAACCCGGAGGGACGCTGCCGGGTAACCTAACCCAAGTAAATGTTATTACTTGCAGAGTAGGAGTAAAAGCGATGGAGGCATACCTGGAAGTTTCGGAAGTCTACAGCGCGTACCAGACGGTACTTTCCGAATACAATAGAAAAGTAGAGTTGATGCTGTCGGTCGCCTGCAACCCCCAGAGTTGCGCGGATGAGCTCCGCGCGATCTCAGCGGAGGTTTCACAGGTAGCGGCCCAGCTAAGTCAGCTTCGCGCAATCATCTCGTCACACTTCGAACGCCTCTCCACAGGCCTCAGCGCCTGACCAATAATAAGGAATGCGTTGCGATCAATGATCTCAACCCGCAAGCCTTTAACACGCGAACACATTAACACCCTAACACTTCATTCGTAGCGTAGCGACTTCACCGGATCAGCTAACGCCGCCCTTACGGCCTGGTAGCTCACCGTACATAGCGCCACAACCAGGGCCAGGCCGCCTGCCAGCGCGAACGTGCCCGCGCCGACACTGACGTGATAGGCGAAGTCCTCC
>DASSAV010000395.1:0-11869 GCA_035699265.1 Rhodothermales bacterium | reverse complement strand
GATTGGAGCCGCGACGGCCGGTATCTCGTCTTCACCGCAGACCTCGGCGGCGTTCCGAACGCCTATGCCTACGATGTGGACCGCGACCGCATCCTGAAGCTGACGAACGTTCCCTTCGGTGCGCTGGAGCCCGCCCTTTCTCCGGACGGCCGCACGCTCGCGTTCATCGACTACCACCGGGAGCGCTATGACCTCGCTACCATCGCCTTTCGTCCGGATCTGGCGGAAAGCGTACCCCGAACCCTCGCGTCCGCCGGTCGTGACCTGAACTGGACGGCGCTCCTGAACCGGTCCTTACCGCCGGACACTCTGGCATCCGCAGCCAGACCCTACAACCCGCTCCGCCACCTCGCACCCCGCGCGCTCTACCCCTTCGTCCAACTCGACGACACGCCGTCGTCCGACACGGATATCGGTACCGGCATCGGGCTGGATCTCCAGGGCGCCGACCCGCTTCAAAGCTGGGCGTACGAGCTGAGGGGATACTACCAGGAACACCGCCTCTGGGGCGCCGCGTCCCTCGAAACGGGAAGCGTCTTCGGGCGGCCCAGGCTGACGGCCTACGCGAAGCCGCTCTCCGTCGCATTATCTCTCGGCGACGGGCCTCGGCGCATCTACGAAGAGCGGGGCCTGTCGCTGGACGTCAACACACCGGTCGTGTTTTCCTCTGATGTATCCTCCACCTATGCGAGCCTCGCCCTGCAGGGCAGGCTGCGGGAGGTCCGCCTCCTCGACGTGCCGGGCAGCACAGACGTCTCGGGTACCCGCTTCACCCTCAAGCCGTCTGTACGGCTGGTCTCCGGACTCCGGCGCAACGCGCGCGACCTCGTGCCCAACGCCGGGATCGTCGTGACGGCTTCCGCCGACGCCGACCTCTGGTCCGATGGCCCTCGGAAAAGCGCCACGACGACCACGCGGGTATTCGCATACCTGCCGCTCCTCCGCTCCATTAACCATTCCATTCGCCTGGGCGCAGGGGTACTCACCAGGAATGAAAAAGCCCTGGTCGATGTGTCCTCGTTCTTCCCACGTGGATATGAGGGAAAGGCAATCGGTTCAGGCCGCTTCTTTCGGTACGGCGTCGAGTACGTAGCCCCCCTCTGGTATCCGGACAATGGCTTCGTGCTGCTGCCGGTCTACGTCGGCGCCGTGTACGCCTACTCGTTTGCCGAACACCTGCGCGCCTACGGCGTCGACGAGGGATTCCGAAACGCCACCTCCCTGGGCGTCGGCCTTGGCCTGCGGGTCCGCCTCTTCTTCAACGCCGAGGCTGACCTCCGCATCGGCGCTGCGTACCGCGTGCAAGACAGAGACTGGGTCGTAACAGGCCGCTGACACCGAACCGCCCTGTTTCCCTGCGGCATAGCAAAATAATAGAAGCGAAAGCAATCCCCTTTCCTCCTCCCCCTTACACCCTCTCCCGAAACCCTCTCGTCCATTCCTCCTTTCCTGAATCTCTGTTATCAACAGGGCTTCCGGCTGGCAGAATATCGTCGTACATTACAGCCAGGGCCGTCCCAACGAGCGTTGCATCCCTCACCACCACCGGCCAGCGCCATGCCCACTCGAAATACACCCACGTCGAAGGACCGGCAGCGTCCTTCGCGCCGCAAACGGTCCGGCCGGGAACGCGGCACGGTCAGTCGGTACAGCCATAAAGTAGCCTTGCTCTCCTGCCGATTTCGCCTGGTAGATCGGACGATTTTCAGGGGACTGGCCCGCCTCTTCGGCGATCGGATCGAGTTGGAGGGTTGGACGTGGACAGGCAGGTTCCGCCGCTCGATTGCTCTTGCCCGCATCGCGGAGATGAATTACCATCCGCTGGACGCAACGGGCAATCTCTCCCTCGTGATCGATGAGGGCACCGAACTCAATCTCGTCGTCGAAGATGCCCACCGATGGCGGCAGGCTTTCGAGGACTGGCTCCGATACCACGTGCTCGCAAGCGCGAAGTTTTTACAGGAGAAGGAGTTGGTGAGTGCTATCGCCGGATAACCGAACCTCGCCTGCGTAAAGGGGTACAAGCTGGGAACGTCCCCTTGGGGCTCTTGAACACAAGACGGATTGTACATGGAAAGGCTCAAGTGTAAGGCGTGTGGGTGCTACAGCATGATGCCCATGGAAGTAGCGGTCGAGGAAGACGGAGATGTACTCGGAAACGACCAGGAGTCTCGATTCTTTACGTGCCACGTATGCGGCGATAACTGGCTCTCCGTCAAGGAAACCGCTGAGGGTGAGTGCCAGATCACCTTCATCCACCAGATGGGCATGGAACCGGTCCTCAAGCGCGTAGCGCACATGCAGACGCCGGTCCTGCTGAGCGATAATACGGTGGAAGACTGGGACTATTTCCTTGGGGAGGACGAGGTTCTTGAGGAGGAATGGCACGAGAAGCTCACCGATCGCCGGCAGATCCTGAAGTCCGTCTGCAGCAACTGATGCCGGCTCTTCATTTTTGCTCTGCATCCGGCCTTGCTCCCACCCTGCTGCCAAGTGCCTCCCATTACGTCATCCCGACGGAGGGATCTGTCCACACGAGGCGCAGTTGACTGACGCAGTAAGTGGAGCAGTTCAGGGCATTCCTGAGCCTTGCGTTCTATACATCCCGATACCTTTTCGGCTGCATCGACACGCCCCCCAACCTCTTCCTCTTCGTAGATTCCTACTCTCGTAGTCTCCTCGGCTCCCCCACACCTCCACGCACCTACTCTCGCAGACTCGATTCCACCCGCTCCAGCACTTCGTCGGTGCTCCACTTCGATCCGCGCCAGATGTATTGCACGCGGCCTTCCGGCCCGATGAGGGCAGTGGTCAGTGAGTGGGTAATCTGGCCCGCTTCCGGAGCTGTGGATACGCCGAAGGCGTCCGTCAGCCGGTCCACCTCCGCGCGCTCCCCTGTCGCAAACCGCCACGTACTGAGGTCGTTCGTGTACCGCTCGGCATAGTCCCGGAGCACCGCAGGGGTGTCGTGCTCCGGATCGAAGGTGACGCTCAGCAACTCGGCCCGATCACCGAACCGTTTCTCTAACTCCGGCTGGAGCATCTGGAATTTCCGCGAGAGCAATGGACAGGCGTCCGGAAGTGGGCAGCGGGTGTAGATGAACGTGATGAGCAGGGCCTTCCCGCGATAGTCCGACAGGCGAACGGGCGCGCCGTTCTGGTCGGTCAGCGCGACCGCCGGCACCGTATCGCCCGGCTCCAGGATCGGGACGTCGCTGCCGGGGAGGTGTCCCCGCGCCGTGTCCGCTTCGGCCAGGGGAAGGGTCCCTGGGGGGAGCTTGGTCACATTCGTGATCCAGGAGCTGTCCCGGAAGATCGTCAGGGTGAACGAGACCTCATCGCCCGAATCGAGTCCGTCCACGCGGGATGAGTCCGCTGCCCGGAACGGCATGGTCATGGCAGGCATCAGGTCCGGAACGTCCTGATGTTGCACGATGATCGTCCGCCCGTCGTCTCCGAAGCCGACGACTCGCCCTTTCACCTCGTAGCTGTGCCGGGCCGTACATCCCACCCCGAAAAACAGCACCAGGCTAATCCAGCCGATCGCGCGGGCAACCTGCCGGTTCTCATTGAACCGCCCAACTCGCAAAGTACACTCCGTCCGTACGATCATAACAAACCGCTTTTAAGCTTCCCCTCTCTCCCTGCCCCTGAATCCACACGAGCGCAGCGACTGACGAAGTAAAATCTAAATTCTAAAACCCCAAATGGTTTGCAGTTGTCCTTGTATTCACCCGTTCGTCACGCAGATGCCTTGATCTGCGCGCCTGGAAATGGGTACAAGAATCTGACGCTGCGATGGCGCGTGTCATTTAGAACCGGCAGTTTCCTGTGGAGCAGCGAGTAGATCCAGCGGCCCTGTCCGAAAACCTGCGCGGCGACGGCCGGGGAGAGACACACGGCGCCGAATCCCACTTCCCGAGCGCCCTCCGCGCCCTGAGCCACCGGAACTACAGGCTATTCGCCTCGGGCCAGATCGTCTCGCTCGTCGGTACCTGGATGCAGCGCGTGGCCGAGGCGTGGCTCGTATACCGGCTCACCGGCTCGCCCGTCCTGCTCGGCTTCGTGGGCTTCTGCAGCCAGATCCCGGTCTTTCTGATCGCACCGGTGGGCGGTACCGTGGCGGATCGGTTCGACCGTCACAGGGTCGTCATCGCTACCCAGACCGCCTCGATGCTGCTCGCCGGCACCCTGGCGGCGCTTACCCTCAGTGGCCGGATCCGGATCTGGCAGGTCTTCGCGCTCGCCGCCCTGCTGGGCGTCGTGCGGGCATTCGACATCCCGAGCAGGCAGGCGTTCATCGCAGACATGGTCGGGCGCAACGACCTGATGAATGCCATCGCGCTCAACTCGTCGATGGTGAACGGCGCCCGCATGGTCGGGCCTGCCATTGCGGGGATACTGGTCGCGAGTATTGGGGAGGGCTGGTGCTTCTTTGCCAACGGCGTCAGCTATATCGCCGTCATTGCAGGCTTGCTGCTGATGCACGTCACACCGAACAGTGCCGGCCGGCCGCGCGGAACGGCGGTGGCCAGCATCCTGGAGGGCTTCCACTTCGTCGGGCGCACGGCGCCGATCCGGGGACTGCTGCTTCTGCTCGGGCTCGTGAGCCTGATGGGCATGCCCTACAGGGTGTTGATGCCGATCTTCGCCACGGACGTGCTGCAATCGGGAGCGCGAGGTCTGGGCTTGCTCCTGAGCGCCTCGGGCCTGGGCGCGCTGGCGGGCGCCGTGAGCCTGACGATGCGCAAAGGGGTACTGGGGCTGGGCAAATGGGTGGCGATCTCCGCCGTCGGGTTCGGGTCCTCCCTGATCCTCTTCTCCCTGTCGCGGAGCTTCTGGCTGTCTGCCGCCCTCCTCGTGCCGGCTGGCTGTTTCATGATGGTGCAGATGGCATCGTCGAACACTCTGGTGCAGTCGATGGTGCCGGACGCACTGCGGGGGCGCGTCATGTCGGTCTATTCGATGATGTTCATGGGCATGGCGCCGTTCGGCGCGCTGCTGCAAGGAGCCCTTGCGAAGCCGCTCGGGGCACCGTTGACGGTAGCGCTCGGCGGCGGCGTCTGCATCGCCGGTGCGGTCGTGTTCAGGTGGTACCTTCCGGGGCTGCGGGAGAAGGGGCGCGCGCTGATCGTGGCGCAGCAGATGGTTGGCGGCGAGCCGCCGGAGGAAATGACCGGCGGCCCCACCACGCTCGTGCCAGAGCCGAGGTGAACCGGCCCGGCTCATACCACATCTGTAAAGCTAACCCGCATCCCTGACTGCTTGCTGCCATATCGTCCCGAACACCGCCAATAACTGCCAACTGTCAACTGTTGACTGCTAATTGCCCGAACACACCATTCCTTCATTTAACCATCGGAACAGATCGGCCGAAACTGCTTGTAACTGACCGGTCATTTAGTTGCACGCACGGCACTTCCGATGGAGCTAACCGACAAACCACCTCGCTGGCATAGACGGCCCGAAGAGCGGCCCGACGAGATACTCGACGCGGCGCTCGACGAGTTCGGGAAAAGCGGACTGGCGGGGACACGCATGGAGGACGTCGCCCGACGGGCGGGGCTTTCCAAGGGCGCGTTGTACCTCTATTTCAAGACGAAGGACGACTTGTTTCGGGCCGTCGTCCGGCGAACGATCGAGGAGCACGCCCTGGTCGTCTCCGAAGCCGCGGTGGGTGAAACGGCGACGAAAAAGCTACGCGCGCTCATCCCCGTGCTGTGGTCACGGCTTCGCTGCCAGTCGTTTTCTACGATCTATCGTCTGATCTATGCCGAGCTGCACAATTTCCCGGACCTGACCCGTTTCTATGCCGAGGAGATCGCAGGGCACACGACGCGCATTATCGCGGACGTGCTGCGCGAGGGCGTTGAGCGTGGCGAATTCCGGGAAATGGACCCGTATGTGGCGGCGCGCATGCTCGTTGCGCTCACGGTCAAGAATGCAACGTGGCAGAGCCGCCCCGAGCTGTTCGGAAATCTCCTGCCCCGGTCCGACGAGCAGGCACTCCGGGAGGTCTCTGACTTCTTCTTCAGCGCCATCCGGCCAGACGAACCGGTGCACTGATCACCGTGTCCCGCCTCTAACCATCAAGCTCGAAGATCCAAGTCTGAACTATGCCGATCCGGCCTTTCGCCCCTGTTGGAACGAGAACAGTCAGGTTTACTCATACCGCGTTGCTGGGGGCCGCATTCGCCCTACTCACGTCGGCCTGGCCGCAGGCGGCGACGGCCCAGGGGCAACCAGCATATGAGCTTTCGCTCGGTGAGGCGGCGCGCATGGCGGCGCAGCGGCAGGCATCCGTCGAAGCGGCGCAATACCAGGTCGCTCAGGCGGAGGCCCGTGTCACGCAGAGCCGTTCGGCCCTTTTTCCTCAGATTTCTGCTGATATTTCCCAGACAGGCCGGACGTTTAACACGGCCACGTTCGGGATCGACTTTCCGAGTTCTCCGGGTGAACCGCCGCTCTTCAACCCGAACGGACAGGTAGAAGGCCCGGTACGCCTCCTCGACCTTCGCGGCGCCGTGCGCCAGCCTATCGTCGACTTCTCCACGTGGCGGCAGATCGACCGTGCGCAGGCGGGTGTCGACGTGACGGAGGCGCAGACGTCGGCGATTGCAGAACAGGCGGCCTTCACAGCAACCGTGGCATACCTCGCCACGTCCCATGCCGACGAACGCTACAGGAACCTGCTGGCCGACAAGGAACTGGCTCAGGATCTGCTCCAGATCGCGCGGGCCCAGTTGAAGGCAGGCGTCGGTGTGGACCTGGATGTGACGCGCGCGGAGGCACGGCTGGCCGCCGTACAGGCCCGGCTCGTCGCCGCTGAAAACGACCGCAACCGTTCCCGCCTGGACCTCCTGCGTACCCTGAACCTCCCGCTGGATACGCGCATCGAACTCACCGACTCGCTCTCGAACCTCGCGCCGACGGATCTACAGGTGCAGACCGGTGCGGCGGTGGAGCGGGCCTTACAGAACAGGCCCGAACTGAAAGTGCTGCGAGAAACCGTCGATGCAACCCGGGCTCAGATGTCGGCGATACGGGCGGAGCGCTACCCGACGCTCGGGCTGGTAGCAGACGACGGATTTATCGGAAAGACACCCGCCCACTTGTTGAACACGTACGACTGGGGCTTCTCCGTCACGGTCCCGCTGTTCAGCGGCAACCGGGTGGGTGGACAACTGGAAGAACAACGTGCCCGGCTGAACGAACTGGATGTCCGGTACCAGGATCAGCTTGCGCAGATCCGGTACGAGGTACGGAAGGCCCGGGGCGATCTGGCCTCGGCAAAAGAGCAGGTAGAGGCGGCGCGCACGCGGCTCAGACTGGCCGAGCAGGAGGTGGCCCAGGCGCAGCAACGGTTCCAGACCGGCGTGGCCGGGAACGCCGACGTCATCACGGCCATGCTCAGCCTGAGCGACGCCCGGATGATGCTGACAAATGCGTTTACCGCATACCAGTCCGCTCGCGTAAACCTGGCCCGTTCAGAAGGGATCGTAACGGCCCTTCCGTGATCTGAATTCACCGGCATGCAAAAGGAAGACTACATGGAAGCACCTGCAGCTACGGAACCGAAGACGGGGGTTCGCCCCGGTGCACGAGAGGTGCACGTCTACAACGACGACGGCAAGCCCGGAAGAAGTCGCCGCAAGATCCTGATCTGGATCGTTGCCGTTGTGGTTGCGGTCCCTCTCCTTATCTGGGGCATATCCAAATGGCGCTATGCTGAGTCCCACGTGTCCACCGACGACGCGCAAGTCGAAGGTCACATCGTTCCGGTGCTGGCAAAGGTGGGCGGGTTCGTGAAGTCGGTATCCGTCGAGAACAACGTGCACGTGCGCGAAGGTGCGCTGCTGGTACAACTCGACGACGCCGAGTTGCGGGAGCGGCTCGCACAGGCTGAAGCGCAGATGGCGGCGGCTGAGGCCGTCGCACAGGGTGGTAGTAAGTCGCAGGTGGCCTCCGCGTTCCGGCAGAACGCCGCGTTGGAAGCGCAGATCGGGGCCGCGCGGGCGGAGGCGGAGAAGGCGGACAAGGATCTGGAGCGGGCGCGCGAACTCGCCGGCCAGCACATCATCTCGCAGCAGCAGCTCGATGCGGCGCAGGCGGCGGCGAGGTCGGCCCGTGCCGGCGTGCAGGCGCTGGAGCAGCAATCCGCTGCCGCGGAGGCGACGATCTCCGGCGCGGAGTCGTCTGTGAAAACGGCGGCGGCCCGGCTGGTCGCCGCGCAGGCAGCCGTAGAGAATGCAAAGCTCCAGCTATCCTACGCACAGATCACGGCCCCGGCAGGCGGCATCGTGTCTAAGAAGAACGTCGAGGTCGGGCAACTCGTTCAGCCGGGACAGCCCCTGATGGCCATCGTGGCCGACACGTCCGTCTGGGTCACGGCAAACTTCAAGGAAACGCAACTCGCACAGATCGAGGTCGGGCAGCCGGTTGAGATCGACGTCGATGCCTATCCGGACTGTACGGCCCACGGCAGCGTCATGAGCATCGCCGCGGCGACAGGGGCCACCTTTGCGCTGTTGCCGCCGGACAATGCCACCGGCAACTTCACGAAGGTGGTGCAGCGTGTCCCCGTACGCATCCGGATAACGGATGATTGCGGTGCAGGGAAGCCGCTTCGCCCCGGCTTCTCCAGCGTGGTCCACGTCAACACCGGCCAATGATCTTCCCCTGATGGCAGCCACTGCGACACTCGCCCACAACGAAGCCGGTCAGTACGCCAACAAGTACATCATCGCGGCAGCGGTCTCGCTCGCCTCGATGCTACAGGTGATCGATTCGTCTATCGTGAACGTGGCGATTCCCAACATGATGGGGAATCTCGGCGTCACGATCGACGAGATTTCGCTGGTGTCTACGAGCTACATCATTGCCAGCGTCATCGTCATCCCGATGACGGGGTGGCTGGCGTCCTTCTTCGGCCGTAAGCGCTACTTCGCGGCCTCCATCATGCTCTTCACGTTCGCCTCGTTCATGTGCGGCACGGCGAGGTCCCTGGAGGTGCTCGTGTTCTGGCGCATCGTTCAGGGCATCGGGGGCGGCGCGCTGCTGGCGACCTCCCAGGCGATCCTCTACGAGTCGTTTCCGAGAGAAGAGGCCGGCACCGCGATGGCGTTCTTCGGGCTGGGGATCATGGTAGGTCCGACCATCGGCCCGACCCTGGGCGGGTGGATCACCGACCACTACAATTGGCCGTGGATCTTCTACATCAACGTCCCGCTCGGTATTCTGGCGGCCCTGATGGTGATCGCCTACGTGCATAATTCAGAATATCAGCAGAAGTCGAACCGCATCGATTACATGGGCATCGCCCTCCTGATCGTCAGCGTGGGCGCCCTTCAGTGGATGCTGGAGAAAGGGGAGCAGTACGACTGGTTCGACTCGTCTCTGGTCGTCACCCTCGCGGTCGCCGCCGTGCTCGGGCTGGTGCTGCTGCTGTGGCGCGAACTGACGGCAACGGAGCCGGTGATCGACTTCCGGGTGATGAAGAACCTCCAGTTCTCCACGGGGGTCGTGCTCGGCGTCATCATGGGGGCGGGCCTGTTCGGTTCGGTGTTCGTGTTCCCCCTCTTCCTGCAGAACCTGCTCCAAATGACGGCGTGGCAGACGGGCAAGATCATCCTGCCGGGCGCCATCGCCACGGCGATTGCGATGGGCATCGTGGGCCGGCTCAGCGACCGGATGGACAACCGCGTGCTCTATGCGTTCGGGACGCTTCTCTTCGCGCTGGCCATGTGGAAGTTCTCGCACTTGACGGCCCAGAGCGGCGCCCATGATTTCTTTTGGCCGGTGATCTTCCGCGGCTTCGGGCTCGGCATGATGTTCGTCCCGCTGACGAATCTGACGCTCGCCGAGATCGAGAAACGGAACCTGGGGCAGGCGACCGGCCTGTACAATTTCTTCCGCCAGATGGGGGGCTCGTTCAGCATCGCGGTCGTGGCTTCCCTGCTCACCCGGTTCACTTTCGAGAAGTACGCCCTGCTCGCCGACCACGTCACGATGTACGACGCGGCCACGCGGTCGCGCCTCGCTGCGCTCACCCACGGCATGATCGCGAAAGGAGCCGACCCGTTTACGGCCAAGCAGCAGGCGCTGCATATGATAGGCGGCATCATCCACCAGCAGGCGAGTGTGCTATCTTTCAACAAGGTATACCTGCTCAGCGGTATCGCCGTCATCATAACCCTGCCCCTCCTGCTGGTCTTCAGAAGCGGCCGCCCCACCGGGGAAGCCGGCGGCCATAGTATATCGGAGTAACCCCGCCCGCGTGGCCCCCACTGCTCATTCCGAAATCGTCAGAAGCGCTGAAGCAAGCTGTCATTGCGAACCCTTCGGCTACGCTCAGGGCAGGCTCCGTGAAGGATCTCTCTTCGTATAGGGCCGAATCAGGAGAGATTCTTCACTGCGTTCAGAATGATACCAGTTCTCTGATATGACTGTGCAAGTTGGACCGCCGACCACGGACTGCCGACCGCCGCATGAAGAACGTATGGGAGTATGGGGGTGTGGGTGTTTGGGGGGAAGATGCACTCCAATATTATGGAAAGGGTATGACATGGTGCTGTTATTCAAAATGGCAGGCCAGAGAGTATGCACTGCTATTTCGGAGAACTGGTATCACAACAGCGGAAGCGAGTCCGGGCAGAGCTTCATCTGGAAGATGGCGCCGATCTGATGGGCTTTCTCCTTCATTCGCCCGGCGGCTTCCCCCTCGAAAAGCGTGTCCACTGTAGCGTCGAAGCGCCCCAGCCAGGCGGCGAAGTGGGCGGGTGAGAGGCCGGCCAGCTTCAGGTGGACATCGAACGGGCGGCCGTGGTAGGTGCCGGTCTGGAAGACGACGGACGACCAGAACGCAACCATCCTGGGCAGGTGGGCGGCCATGTCCACGTCGGCGAAATAGTGCCCGATGACTGGATCCTGGACGATGTCGCCATAGAAGGCATCCACCACGGCGCGGATGTCGGTGTCGTCGCTGATGTCGGGGAGTGGGCTGTTGGTCGGTGTCTGCATAGGATGGATCGCAAGTGCAGGGGTGCGTCGTATTGCGTAGTCGTGACTACTAAATGTGAGCCTGTCTATGCCCGTGCCCCGCAGGTGATCCCGTCAGTCGGCTGTTCTTGCGGAGTGTTCACGGGCTGGGGAGCAATTGGTAATGAGTAATGAGTAATGAGTAATACCAAATCCGGTAGATCAGTATTCATTTGAACCTTTGAATCCACCACCCCTGTATCCCCTCCTGTCCAGGAGGGGAGCTTCTTTCCTTCTGCTATTCTACAAGGAATTAGGCGGATTTGGAATAATGAGTGTTCAGGTGGGGGAATTGTAACGGATCTTACAGGTTTGTTCGTTGTCAGTGGTCCGTTGTTGGTGGTCAGTGGTCAGTTGTTGGTGTTTGGGTTGCGGGACACCCTCCGGCCCTGGCGGGCCACCTCCCTCAAGGGAGGGGTTGGGGGTGGGTGCCGGGTGTCTGGGCGGTTATAGCATGTGCTTGCAGTGACTTAGGGGTATGGCGGGGTGTTGCGCCGGGCAGTGGCGGGGGTGAGGGGGTGTGGTGTAGTGTCGACGGGGGTTGGGGGCGTCAGCGCTGTTGGGTCTGGCGGTTCAGGCGGACCATCCTGCGGTATTGTTTCTGGCGGGCTTCTTCGTGTTCGTACCACCGGCGCCATATGTCGAGCTCCTCTTCGGTCGGCTCGGCGTTCGGATCTCCCAGTTCGGGGTGTTTCCGGCGGAATTCCCGGTCGCGGGCGCGGACCGCTTCCTCCCGCTCGCGTGCGCGGCGGGCCTTCCGCTCTTTGCGGCGCTGCTCTTCGGCGCGGGCCTCTTCGGCTTGCTGCTCCTGGCGGCGCTGCTCTTCCTGGCG
>DASSAV010000394.1:0-2573 GCA_035699265.1 Rhodothermales bacterium | reverse complement strand
GTCTACGAGCAGAACGGGGGCTACGAGGCGCTCCGCACCGTGCTCACAGGCGGGGCGTGGGACCAGAAGAAGCTGACGGACGAGGTGAAGAACAGCGGCCTGCGCGGCCGCGGCGGGGCAGGCTTCATCACGGGCCTCAAGTGGAGCTTCATGCCGCCCGTCGTAGAGGGGCAGGCCCGCTACCTGTGCTGCAACGGCGACGAGAGCGAGCCCGGCACCTTCAAAGACCGCCAGATCATGGAGTACAACCCGCATCTGCTCTTCGAGGGCATCATGCTGGCCTGTTACGCCATGTCGATCACGACGTGCTATCTCTACGTGCGTGGCGAATACGCCGACTGGATCAACCAGATGGAGGCCGAGCTTCAGAAGGCCTACGCGAAAGGGTACGTCGGCGAGAACATCATGGGCTCCGGCTTCTCCGCCGAGCTTGTGATCCACAAGGGGGCGGGGGCGTACATCTGCGGCGAAGAGACCAGTCTAATGGAGAGCCTGGAGGGTAAGCGGGCCTACCCGCGCATCAAGCCGCCCTTCCCGGCCCAGAAGGGCGTTTTCGGCCAGCCGACGACGATCAACAACGTCGAGACCCTGGCCTGTGTACCCCTCATCGTCAACAACGGCGCGCAGTGGTTTGCGGGCATCGGGGCGGAGAAACACGCCGGGCCGATCCTCTACGGCCTCTCCGGGCACGTCAACAAACCCGGCGTCTTCGAGTACCCCTCCGGCATGCTCATGACCGACCTGATCTACAAAGTGGGCGGCGGCATGCGCGGCGGCAAGAAGTTGAAGGCGGTCGTGCCCGGCGGTTCGTCGGTGCCGGTTCTTCGGGCCGACATGATCGAGGGCGTTACGATGGATTCCGACTCGCTCCGCGCGGTGGGCTCCATGCTGGGCACGGCGGGCATGCTGGTGATGGACGAGGACACGGACATGGTTTCGTTCCTCCGCCGGATCACCCACTTTTACGCACACGAGAGCTGCGGCCAGTGCACGCCCTGCCGCGAAGGCACGGGCTGGCTGGAGAACCTGGTCACCCGTATCGACGAGGGTGAAGGCAACCTGCGCGATCTGGACATTCTGCTCCAGTTGTGCGATCAGATGGAGGGCCGTACCGTCTGCGCCCTGGCCGACGCAGCCGCGTGGCCGGTGCGCAACACCATCAACCGCTTCCGCGAGGAGTTCGAGGCCAAATGCCGTCCGAGCGTGTTTGCTACCGGTGGGGATGGTGCGCAGGAACCGGTGGCGGTGCCAGGCTGAACCACTGCAGTGAATTTCGAGATCATAAGCGGTTTGACCGATGTTGAGACGATTGCAGTCGGTAAATCTATTCGCGACCTCTCACGTTTGAGAAGAGAATATGGTCAGGGCCGCTGGCGGAAGTTGAAAGGTATAGCAACTGTTCGGTTGGAGGACGGCGCCATAGTAGCGGCTGAAGTACACTGGTACGAGGCACACGGCATCGGAGCTAAGGAGTATAAGGTTAAGCGAATTTTGCATCGCTAAACACTGAAAGTCATGCAGTTCGTCACGCAGTCTAAGAAGTACGCCATCTGCATAAATAATGATGGGTACCCAGCATCGTTAGAGCGCCGGAAGATTTACGAGGTCATTACAGACTTGGAAGCTGCCTCACACGGAATGTTGCGCATCATCGACGAGTCCGGCGAGGACTATTTGTACAGCGCTTCCCACTTCGTTCTCACGACGTTGCCTGAGTCAGTCGAACGCGCATTGAAAGCAGCCTGAACAGAGACAGTCAGAATCGAAAAAGCCCATGCCCACTGTCACGATAGACAACGAAACGTACGAGTACGAAGGCCGGCCGAAGCTGCTGCAGTTCTGCCTCGATAGCGCCGTCGAGCTGCCGCATTTTTGCTATCATCCGGCCATGACTATCCCGGCCAATTGCCGCCAGTGCCTGGTGGAAGTCGGTACGCCGGTGATCGACCGGGAGACGAAGCAGCCGAAGCTGGACGAGCAGGGCAACCCCGTCATCCAGATGATGCCCAAGCTTCAGACGAGCTGCTCCGTCGACGTGACGGATGGGATGGTGGTGAAGACGCACCGGACGAGCGACCTCGTGGACCGGGCGCAGCAGGACAACCTGGAGTTCCTGCTGATCAACCACCCGCTCGACTGCCCGATTTGCGACCAGGCCGGCCACTGCCCGCTCCAGATCCAGGCGTACAAGTACGGTCCGGAAGGCTCCCGCTTCGAGTTCATGAAGGTGCATAAGCCCAAGCGCGTCCAGCTCGGGCCCCGCGTCATGCTGGACGCCGAGCGCTGCATCAACTGCACGCGGTGTACCCGCTTTACGGACGAGGTTTCCAAGAGCCACCAACTCACGATCATCTCGCGCGGTGTCAAGAACTACCCGATGACGGCGCCGGGCGTCGAGTTCGACGAGCCCTATTCGATGAACGTGATCGACATCTGCCCGGTGGGCGCCCTCACGTCCATCGACGCCCGTTTCAAGGCGCGCATCTGGGAATGCAGCCAGACGCCGTCGATCACCGTGAACAACGCCAAAGGCTCCAACTGCACCTATCTCGTCCGGGACGACGTCGTCATCT
>DASSAV010000393.1:0-4349 GCA_035699265.1 Rhodothermales bacterium | reverse complement strand
TGTTGTCCTTCCCCTCCGGGAAAGTGCGGCGCTCCATCGGTCGGTTCAGGCGGTTCGCCTTGTTCTCTTCCAGCGTGTGCAGGTCGTCCAGGCGCTTGATGAAGAGCAGATACGTGATCTGCTCCATCACCTCCAGCGGGTTGGCAATCCCGCCGGACCAGAACGCGTCCCAGATGCGGTCGACCTTATTGCGTATGTCCGTAATCATCCGTTGGTGTGATATCAATCGTCCATGCCGGCCTGCCGGCGCAACAGACAATGAAAATACCTCTGTAGGGACGCACCGCCGGGGCTAAAGAGGCAGCCCCGAAGGGGTGACATCCCTTGGCCCGGTCCAACGGGCCGGGCTAGTTCCGAATCCATTTGCCTGCCGCTACGTCCGTGTTACCGGTACGTAACATACCACACCTGTCCCACGAAATACACCCCCTTCTCTCATCCCCTCCTACCCTCCTCGTCTCGTAGTCTCCCGAACCCCCTCACCCTCTCTCCCTTTCCTGAACAAAGCTCCGCTCCACGGGCCGGGCGGCCGGGAGGGTCGTTTGGACATGTACCGGCAGGGAGATGGTGAAGGTACTCCCCTGCCCCTTCTCGCTTTCCGCAGCGATGCGCCCGCCCATGATCTCCACGAGCCGTTTCGTGATGGCGAGCCCGAGGCCCGCACCGCCGTGGCTCCGGGAGAGGCCGACCGACTCCTGCCGAAACTCGTCGAACAGGCGCGGGAGAAACTCCGGGCTGATCCCGATGCCGGTATCGGCGACCTGAATGCACACCCTGTTCCACTCCGCCGACAAAGCCACCGACACCTTGCCGTGCGGCGTAAACTTGACGGCATTCTCGATCAGGTGGGTCAGGATCCGGTCGAGGTACGCAGGATCGAGTTCGGCCGTAACCGGCTCCTCGGGCGAGTCGAACACGAGCGCCACGTTCTTTTCCGCCGCGCGCGCGCCAAAGGTCGTCATTACCTGCTCGACGTGCGCGGCCACGTCGACGGGCTCCCGGTTGACCTCCGCCGCACCGGACTCCAACTGGGCGAACTCCAACACGGAATTGAGGGTGTCGAGGAGCCGCCGCCCGCTCTCGTGGATGAGGTGTGTGAACTCGCGCTGTTCATCCGACACCTCCTCGCCGAGTACCTGGGCAAAGCCCATGATGCCGGTAAGCGGGGTGCGGAGTTCGTGGCTGATGTTCGCCAGGAAGGCAGTCTTTAGCCGGGTCATCTCCTCGGCGTGCTCCTTCGCGTCCACCAGCTCCTGCTCGAAGTCTTTACGTCCTGTAATGTCACGCAAGGCCGCCGTATAGAAGAGCTGGCCGGAGATCTGCGTTTCATTGATGCACAACTCCACCGGGAAGATGGAGCCGTCCTTGCGGATGCCGTCTGCTTCAGCACGCTGCCCCATGCTCTCCCAGAGGTCCGCTTCGTCCGCGAACGGGAGCCCTCCGCCGTCGAGCATCATGGGCGCGCGTGCCAGAAGCTGCGACATCCGGGTGCCCAGCAGTTCCGACTGCGAATATCCGAAGATCCGCTCGATCTCGCGGTTGACGAGCACGACGACCCCCTGGCTGTCGACCGTTATGATGCCCTCGCCGACGGTATTCAGCACGGCCTGAAGCTGGGCCGCCGTGTCCAGGGCCGCACGCTGAGCGTCCGATAATGCGCCCTGAGCCCGTTCCAGCGCCGAATGCCGGGAGAGCGACTGGATCTTTTGCTCATCCAGCAGCCCATCCGGCAAAAGGCGAATGACGATGGGAAACGTCTCCAGCCCGACGTACCGGCGCGCGATATGGGCATAGCTGCTGTCGTAAATCCGGTCGTTCGCTTCGCCCAGGTTCGTGCCGAGGTGCTGGTATAATTCGTTTGAGAGGCGCATGAGGAGCGCCAGCCATGCCCCTTCGGTTGCCGGGATCTCGTTCGTCAGGCCAAACGGAACCGGCCGTCCGGCGCGGTCCGGGATACTGGTAATCCAGTCGCGCGTGGAAGCCAGCAGGCCCTCTCCGCCCCCCATGATCAGCAGGGCCCGCCGAAGGGCGTCGAGCAGGAAGGCCCGGCAAAGCAGCACCTCCTGCCGGAGGGGGGGCTCGAAGATCAGGCCGAGGCATTCGGAGGACGCGAGCTGCGGAAAACGCTCGCTTACCACTTCGCGCAACTCAGCGCGCGTAAACAGCTTGAGCTGGTCTATATCGGTCAGATACTGCTCGAGGAGGAGATAGATGCCCGGCAACTCCCCGCTCAGCTTTTCGCGCGGAAGCTGGCGAAAAGCAGCAACGGCAGATAGGACACCGCCCGCCCGCCGGGGCGTGGAGATCTGCCCGCACAGAAAGTCGACCAGCGCTATCTCCGGCTGCTCGCTGCCCTGAGGGCCGCGCCTGCCCCGGAGTGCTCTGAGCCACGGCAACAACCAAGCCATGGTCAGGCCCCTACCGTGCTCCTGCTGGCATTGTAGATCTTATAAAATCCAATGCCGGAGAGCCCCCAGGTAACGACGAGTGCAGCTACCCAGACGACCTGCCCGACTGTATTCCCAAAGATCGAGTTAATCAGGTTGAAGCCCAGGAAGTGCTCCAGCTGCATGTGTGCGTGGCCGATAGCCATCACGAGAAAGCCCCAGGCGAGCAGCATCATGCCCCGCCCGAAGATGCCGCCCTTCAGGGCGTTCGCCGTCTGGAAGGCGAAGTAAATACACACGAGAAGGAACGGCAGCTCCAGAAGCCCCGTGAGCACGTTTGCACTGTGCATGTTATGCATAGCGTTTTCCACGACGGTGAGATGATGACGTCAGAACTGCGGATAGGCCCACCCTGACTATCTGAGCGCCGCCCCGCATCGTTGCTATGGCAGCTATCGGCTATTTTTCACAATTCTTAAACGCCGCTGCGAATGCAGCCTGCCGGAGATAGACATCCGGATTATTCGCGGCACACCGGCCGCCATTTACAGCGAAGCCCGCCGGAACTGGACATTCCGGCGGGCTTCTCTATGTGTATGGCGGTTCGCTACGCGACCGTCGGCTCCGGCGTCTGAACGGCGGCGCCGTCGCCCCCGGAGGCCCCGTCCTCCAAGTCCAGGTCCGAGGTGTGCGGGGTGGTGCCGACGAAGCGGCGCACCAGGCGCAGGAAAGCGTCGCGGATCTCGTCCACGATCTCGTACGCCACCGGGATGACGAGCAGCGTGAGCAGCGTCGACGTGATTACGCCGCCGATGACGGCTGCGCCGAGCGGCTGGCGGCCCTGCCCGCCCTCGCCCAGACCGATGGCGACCGGAAGCATACCCGCGATCAGCGCCATCGTGGTCATCAGGATCGGACGGAGGCGGATGGAGCCCGCTTCAATCAGCGCCTCACGCCGAGAGAGTCCGTCCCGATTGCGCGCGTCCTTGGCGAAATCGATCAGGAGGATCGCGTTCTTCGCCACGATGCCCATGAGCAGGATGACGCCCATCAGGCTCATGAGATTGATGGTCTCGCCGGTCGCCAGGAGCGCCAGCATGACGCCGATGAGTGAGAGCGGGAGCGACATCATGATCGGCAACGGGTCGACGAACGAGCCGAACTGAAGCACCAGGATGAGATACATGAGCAGAATGCCCGTGATCAGCGCCAGGAACATGTCCGTAAACACCTCCTGCTGGGCTTCGACGTCCCCGCCCTGCGTGATGCGAACGCCGGCCGGCAATTGCAATTGTTCGATCCGGGTGTTGATGTCCCCCATGACTTCCGAGAGCACGCGGCCCGAGACGTTCGCCTCCACCGTGATCACGTTGTCGCGGTCCAGGTGCTTGATGAGGGCCGGCCCGAGTCCCTTCTCAATGGTTGCAACCTCCCACAGCGGCATCATCGTCATGCCGTCGGGGCCGAGCGCGCGAAGCGGCAACCACTTCAAGTCTTCGGGGCGCTCGCGATATTCCGGGGCAAGGCGGACCATCACGTCGCGCGTTTCCCCATCCGGGTCAACCCAGTCGCCTACGTCCAAACCAGCGAACGCCGGACGGAGCGCCAGGGCGATCTGGCCCGCCGTGATGCCTTTCGCTGCCGCATGGTCGCGGTCGATGTCGATCTTCCACTCTGGCCGCTGGCCGCGCGTGTCGAGATCCACGTCCACCGCACCTTCGACTTTGTGGACTTCAGCCAGCACCATGTCGGCGCCGCGCTGGAGAGCAGCCAGATCATCTCCTCTCAACTGGATCTGAATCTGCTTCTGGCCGCCGAAGCCAGACGTAGACAGTGAGGGCGTGAGGCCCTTCACCTGCTCCAGTTCCCCGCGCAGTTGCTGCGCAAATTCGTCGGCTCCCATTTCTCGTTCGCCGGGTTTCACGAGCCGAACGTAGATGGCGCCCTCATCCACACCCCCGG
>DASSAV010000392.1:0-2431 GCA_035699265.1 Rhodothermales bacterium | reverse complement strand
TCGGATGCGAAGGCCGCCCGGATCATGTTCCTCATGAACAGTGCGGTGTTCGATGGGCTGATCGGCTGCTTCAACGCCAAGTACACCTACTGGTTCATCCGGCCGCCGCAGGCTGATCCCGGCATCACGCTGCCGGTCGGCCTGCCGCCGCATCCTTCCTATCCGTCGGCGCATTCCTGCGTCTCGGGTTCGGCGGCAGGCGTGCTGGGGGCAGAGTTCCCCAGTGAGCGAGAGCGGGTGGACGCGATGGCACTGGAGGCCAGTCTCTCTCGGCTGTACGCCGGCATTCATTATCGCTTCGACATGGAGGCGGGGCTCGCGCTTGGCCGAGCTGTGGCGGCAAAGGCATTGGCCGCAGACCTGAACGAGGTTGCGGTGCTGCCCTGAGGGAGTGGTAAGGCGTGAGGCGTGAGGCGTGAGGCGTAAGCCTTGCGACTTACGCCTTACGCCTGAACACACCATTCAACAACGCCCCCCGCCCGAACTTCTGCAGTACCATATCCAGCAGGGTAAACGCGCCAAGAGAGACGGGTGACTCGAGCGTGAACCGGTGAATGAGCCACTGGGGTGCGCCCTTGTCCACCAGCAGGTTGTGGATCGAGTAGACCCAGTTGACCGGGCTCACGATGGTGCGCACGCTCTCCATCTCCAGGCCGGCGCGTTGCGCGAGCCGGGTAAGTGACCGCCGGTTGAACAGGTTCCAGTGCCTCGGAAAGTGATAGCCGCCCCAGTAGTTCCGCCTGAACCAGGCGAAGTCAATCGAGTCGGTGTTATCGGTGACCACCACGAGCCGGCCGCCGGGTTTCAGCACACGGGCAATGGCCGCGAGGACGGCGTCGGGGTGTGCGACGTGCTCGATCGTCTGGATGGTGCAGACCAGGTTATAGTGCGCTTCCGGAAGGGCCAGTTCCTCGATGCTGCCCTGATGAATCGAGATCCCGCTTTTCGAAGCCAGGGCGACTGCGCGCGCATCGAGGTCCACCCCTTCCAGCGTCCAGCCCGGCTTGCCGAAGCGTTGCAGCAGCTTCAGGTGAAACCCGTCGCCACATCCCACATCCAGGATCCGCGCATCATCCGGGATACCCTTGCAGTAGCGCAGGAGGCGCCGGGCTTCGAGCCGGGAGCGGATGTCATGCACCAGGCCATAGTTGGCTTCCGAAAAATTCAGCGCGTGGTAGCTGGGCGGATAGATGCGGTCGAACTCCGAGATGTCGGGCCGCGGATTGAGATAGACGTTGCCGCATTCGCGGCAGCGGTATGCATTGAACGACTCTTCGCAGGTGAAGTACTCATAGTCGTATCCCCGCCCAACCAGTTCGGCGTCATCGCTTCCGCAGGTGGAGCAGTCAACGGCGACCAGGCGCAAGTCGGAGGTCATGGTCGTGTAAGCTGCGACTCGCGACCCGTGACCCGCGACTCTATCTGATTCGCCACAAACTCTGCATCCCGGCCCACGCCGTAGATATCGTGCGATGCCACGGTGTACTGGTACCGGAGGCCCACGAAGTAGAGCCCAGGTGCTGAAGCGACGATTCCACGGATGTGGTTCGGGAAACCCGACTCAGCGATGAACGTGTCCGGGCTTCTGGCTTCAATGAAACCGTAATCAGCACGAAAGCCGGTGCACCAGATGACGGTGAGGTCGTGCGTGCCGAGGGTCGAGCCGTCGGAGAAGCTGAGCGTGTCACCTTCCACGTTCGTCAGCCTGCCATGCAGGAGAACGCCCTGCTTCCTGGCGACGTCCCGCGGCGCTGGCCGTGTGATGGGATCGCCCCGGCTGCCGAGACGGGCGTACATCAGTCTTCCCCGGAGGGAATCCTTTCGGACGTCGAAGAGGCCGAGCCAGTGCAGGAAGCGGTGGACCTGCACACCAAGGATCTTCCGGGGCAGGACCAGGACCTTGCTGACAGCGAGATGGACCTGATTAAAGCGTCCAGACTCGGCGAGCAGGCTGCATATCTGCATGCCGCTGCTGCCGCTCCCAACCACGAGCACCGACCCGGTCGTGATCTGGTCCGGCTTCCGGTATTCCGAGGAATGGAGCTGCGGCACCGGCGGGGCGATCAGCTCTGCGAGCGCCGGTATCCGTGGGGCGGACATGGCGCCGGTGCAGACCGCCACGGCGCGGCACCGGTAGACCTCGCCGTCCGTCTGCACGCTCCACGTGCCATCGTCCTCCTGGATGATGCGCTGCACGTTGGCACCGGTCAGGAGGCGCGGGCGGACGGCGTCGATGCACTCCTCGAAGTAGCCAACGATCTCCTCCCGCGTGGCGAAACCACGAGGGTCGTCCCCGGGCACCCGGCGGGCCTCGAGCACAGGAATGGTGTTCATCCAGTTCGGGGTATTGGTGCGAAAGCCATCCCAGCGGTTCCGCCACGAGGAGAATGCGCGATCCCGCTCCAGGATCACATGGGGAACCTGCAGTCGC
>DASSAV010000391.1:0-2387 GCA_035699265.1 Rhodothermales bacterium | reverse complement strand
CCCTGCCAGTAGTTGAGCAGGATGAGGGCCGGGAGGGTGAAGATGACGCCCGCCGCCAGTGCCTCGCCCGCCGAAGCCGCCGTCTGGACGATGTTGTTCTCCAGGATGTTCGATTCCCGGAACATCCGCAGCACGGCCATGGAAATGACGGCGGCCGGGATGGAGGCGGAGACGGTCATGCCCACCTTGAGGCCGAGGTAGGCGTTGGCGCCCGCCATGATGGCCGACAGGATGAAGCCCAGGACGAAGGCCTTAACCGTGATCTCGGGCAGGGACTGCGAAGCCGGGATGTACGGTTCGAATTCGGCCTGTTCCGCTGGCGGAGGGACCGTCTGTTCGGCCATGGGCGTCTCTCTGGTAGCGTGATCGGTGCAGGGGAACGGATCCGGGCAAAATATCTCGCCGCCCCCACGGAGTCAATTTTCCCCGCCACGCCGCCTTCCGTTCTCCGCGCCCTCATACTCCCATGCGGCGGTCGGCAGTCGACGGTCGGCGGTCGTATTTACAGCATGGTAATGATCGTTCCGGTACCCTGCACCCGCCCCACGGGTATACCCCCATGACCTAGCTAAACCACAAGGAGAACGTCGCTATGGACACGCTATATCCCGATATTCCCACGGCGGGCGTCCACAGAGGAGCACTCGACCACGTCGAGGAGATTACGACCAGCGTACGGGCGGCGAGGATCAACCCCGAGAAGGCCGAGCGCAAGCCCGTCGAGAAGACCTACGTCCACCTGCGGAGCGACACGGAGGGCTGGGAGCGTGTGCGCGCCTACGACTCGGATCACCTGCCGCAGCCGGTCGGCGGGACGACCGAGCAGGGCCGTTTCACGTCCACCGATGAAGTCGGCAGGCTGCTCACGAAGTTTCGGGACCAGAATCAGCGCTATGTGGTCTTCGAGAACACCGAGACGGGCGACGTGTTTTACCAGAACGAAACCGACGTGCACGGGGACTGGACCGGCAACGGCCGCTTCGACCAGATCACGGTCTTCAATGATCAGGGTGAGGCCGCCGCGTACGCCGAACGGCGCCGTAGCAAGAAGAAGCGGAACGGGTGAGCATCCCATTTCATTGCAGATCCTGACCACGTTCTGATCAACCGTTTCATTCAGATACCCCGGGATTCATGCGCCTCGTGAAGAACATTCGCTTCGTTTGCGGAATAGTGCTGCTGGCGGCGGGAATGGCCGCCTGCACGCAGCCTGAAACTGAAACCCCGGAAGGCACCGATACCCCGAATCCGCCTGTCGGAGCGGACACCGCGTACGACCAATCGGCTACGACAGGCCAGCAGACATCCGGGAACGACGAGCAGGAGGTCCGCCAGGCCGTCGAGGTGTTCGGGGAGCGGCTGAAGATGGTTTCGGTGCTGGCGCCTGACAGTATCCTCGTCCGGGACGTCCGCGAGCAGTACGGGCCGCTCGTCACGCCCGAACTGCTCGCGGAGTGGACGGCCAATCCGAACGACGCGCCTGGAAGGGAGGTGTCGAGCCCCTGGCCGGAGCGGATCGAAGTCACCAGCCTTGAGAAGCAGCCGGACGGAGAGTATCGCGTCCTGGGCCAGGTCGTCTACGTCACGAGCGCGGAACAGACCAGCGGTGGGGCGTCCTCGAAGGAGAACGTGGTCATCCTGGTGAAGCAGGGAGACGACGGCCAATGGCGCCTGAGCCGGTTCGAAAAGACCGGTTCCAGTTGAGGGAGCACCCGGCTGAACGAGGATGAACCAAATCTTGCAGCGCATGGATGGAATGCACCGGCGCGCCTCGTAAATTAGAGGCGAACACCTGTCCTCTCTGCCTCCCAACCGAACAAGCGCCTTGAGCAGTTTTATCTCCCGCCTGAAAAGGAGCATCATACATACTCAGAACGGTCACGCGCCCCCGCCGCCGCTCGACCTGGACGCAGAGGTGGGCCGGGTGCGGCAAGCTGAGGCTTCGGGCGTCATCCCCACCGGGCATTTGATCCACCGGTTCACCTATACGGGCCTCGACCTGCGGCTCGACCGAGACATGACGGGGACGTACCGGCTCACCGTCAATGAGGGCGGCCACCGGCTGTATAGCTTTTCGGTGATTTGCGCGCGCAACGACTACCTTGCTCTTCTGAAGGCATACGAAGAGATCACCCGCTTCCTCGCCGGAAGCAGGGCGCCGGCGGACCTTCCCCGCCGCGACGGCCTCATGGGCCACTACTACGGCAGCGGAGCAGATCCGGTTGGCAGTGAGGGGTAGTGTTGGGGCGTTCGCGTGTTGTATCACCTCCGGTAGAAGCATTAAAGAAAGCTTTCATTGCGAACGCAGTGAAGCAATTTCCCAAAGAATAGCTTCCAGCCAGGAGATTGCTTCGTCGCAAGCTCCTCGCAATGACAGCTATTCCTAA
>DASSAV010000390.1:0-2124 GCA_035699265.1 Rhodothermales bacterium | reverse complement strand
ATACGCGGGTGACGGCGGGCGGCCTGTACCGGCTGCTCGAAGGAGCCTGGGAGGTCGTGCCCGGGATCTACGACCTGCCCGTGACGGAAACGTGGGCCGGACTGAGGCCAGGGACCCGGGACAATGCTCCCCTTCTGGGGTGGTCGTCCGCATCGGGTGTGATGATAGCGACCGGTCACTTCCGGCATGGCATTTTACTGACGCCGATCACCGCCGAAACCATCGCACAGCTTCTCCTCATGGGCGAAACATCACCCCTCCTGGCGCCGTTTTCTCCCCAACGCTTTCAAACAGGCACGTTCGCATGAATGACGTTATCGGAGAGATCAGCATTACAGTCAACGGCCAGGCATATGACGTAGCGGACGGCATCGGCCTTCCCGAGTTGCTCCGGCAGTTCGGCGTAGATCCTGAGCAGGCACGCGGCATCGCTGTGGCCGTGAACGACGAGGTCGTTTCCAGGCGCCACTGGATGACGTACCCGGTCGGGGAGGGCGACCGGGTAGAGATCGTCACGGCGAAGCAGGGGGGGTGAATGGAACAGGCAATACTACATAACGGGAGCACCGTCTCGCAGATGGATGGCGAAGACGTGCTCCGCCTGGGTGCATACGCATTTCGGTCCCGGCTGCTGGTTGGCACCAGCATGTACCCCAACCTGCACGTCATGTTGGAGGCACTGCGGGCGGCAGGCGCCGAGCTGGTCACCGTAGCCGTCCGCCGGGTCAACCTCGACGACCGTTCGGACGAGAGCCTGCTGGAATCGGTGCAGCGTGAGGGCTACCGCGTGCTGCCGAATACGGCCGGCTGCTTTACTGCGAAAGAGGCGGTGCTGGTGGCGAACCTGGCGCGCGAGGCCCTCGAAACAGACCTCGTCAAGCTGGAAGTCATCGGTGACGACGAGACCCTGCTGCCCGACGTGGAACAGCTCCTGAAGGCCGCCAAGACGCTCGTGGACGACGGCTTTACCGTGTGCGCCTACGCAAACGACGATCCCATCACCTGTCGCAAGCTGGCGGACCTGGGCTGTGCGGCGGTGATGCCGCTCGCGTCGCCGATCGGCAGCGGCATGGGGCTCGTGAACCCCTACAACCTTACTCTCATACGTGAGCTGATCACGGACGTACCCCTGATCGTAGATGCCGGTATCGGCACGGCGAGCGATGCAGCGCTGGCGATGGAACTCGGATACGACGGCATCCTCCTCAATTCGGCCATCTCCAACGCACAGCATCCGGTCATGATGGCCAGGGCTATGCGCCTCGCACTCGAAGCAGGGCGCCTCGCGCACCAGGCCGGGCGCATCCCACGCCGCTTTTACGCCCAGGCCAGTTCACCCTTCGAGGGACGTGTCGGTACCTGACAGACCTTTCAGCATACCTGTACCGGCCACCATGGCCGTAAAGGAGAGGGCTTCGGAACCACTGCCGAAGCTGATCCTGATCGCAGATGGGTTCACCGACCTTGCGGTAGCCCCGCGTATCATTGAAGCGGTAGCGGCTGGCGTCCCGTGGGTGCAGTTGCGCGACCATGCGGCCGGCGAGGCGACTTTCGCCCGATCCGCCGAGCGCCTGGTTCATGAAATGCGCCGCCTCTCTCCGGGCATTGTGATCTCGGTGAACGGCCGCTTGCCGGTCGCGAAAGCGCTGGGGACCGGTTTCCATACCGGAAAGCGGGGTTCCGGCATACACGAGGCTCTCCTTGATCCAGCGGCGAGTCGTGGACCTGTGGGGTACTCCGCCCACGACGTCGAAGAGGCAGAGGAGATGGCTCGGCTGGGACCCGACTACCTGTTCGCCAGCCCCGTATTCCCAACGATGAGCAAACCCGGACAGGAGGGCATGGGCACCGAAGGGCTCCGGGCGTTCACGCGGTCGGTTGCCGTGCCAGTCTTTGCGCTGGGCGGCGTTACACCCGAAACGGTACCACACTGTCTGGACGCCGAAGCATACGGCGTGGCCGTTCTGGGAGGTATTTTGCGGGCCTCGGATCCAGGCGCGGCCGTACAGGCGTACCTTGCTACGCTCCGAGCGCATACACTTGAAAGAAGACCAGACGTACAGATCCAGCGATGAAGGTTGCCCTTACGATAGCGGGAAGTGACTCGGGCGGAGGCGCCGGGAT
>DASSAV010000389.1:0-8230 GCA_035699265.1 Rhodothermales bacterium | reverse complement strand
ACGGCAACCTCGAGGCGTTTGTGATATTTGTAGACATCAATGGATTCACCATGATGGTGCGGCGGTCAGGAGGCAATCTGATCGCCCAGTTTGTGCGCGATACCCTGTTCGGCGCCATCGAGGGCATAGAGGCAGAGGGTGGGGAGGTGTTCAACTTCGCTGGGGACGCGGTTGTGGGGCTCCTGCCGACGGCCGAGTCCGTCCTTGCCGCTTGCTTCCGGATAGCGAAGGACCTCAACAAAGTATGCGAGCACATATCGCAAACCCAGAGCGAATCCGACACGAACCAGCAATGGAATTTTGCGCCCGGAGGCCCATCGTTAAAAATAGCCGTCGAGTACGGGAGATTGGACGTATCAACGATGAGCACCAGGATGCTGGGGAGCCACAGGCACATCGTAGGCGATCCCATCAACATCGCAAGCCGGATCTCCAGCGCGGGAGCAGGAAACAGGTGCCTTGTCGGCGCGAAGGCTGCGGAGGCCGGCCTTTCGCAGTATGGTTTGGATGGGCCATACACCATAGAGGGGAAACCAGGGGAGGGAGACTACGTGTACTACAAACTCGACCTGGCGGATGCCTGGCTGTCCGGGGAAGACGATGGCGAGGGCCTGTCTTACCTTACCTGATCCACCGACTCCGGACCCCTCTCAGCCAGGCATGGGACGCAAGCACGTTGTCCGGCGCACTGGCCGAGCGATATGGGTAGGCTCAGCTTGTCGTTCAGATGCACATTTGCTAACATATCTGCTGCTTGCCCTCACTACTGCACCTGTATCCTGTTCGAATAGCGCCCGAGTATGTCCACGGGCAGAGATGTATGTCAGGTCCAAAAGCCACTCGAACTTTCCATGCCCTACTTCGACGACGACGGCACCGAACTCAATCCGGATTTGATGCCAAAGCCGCATCTCTGCGTAGCCTGCGCCAATGATGAGACGAACGATGAAATGGAGCGTATTCTTTGCACGCTCACGCGGCTGGACCAACAGGCTGAGGATGAGTTTATCTGTCACGCATTCAGGGAGAAAACAGTGACCAGATAGGCTGCGGAAAATTAGGTTCTGTGCTCGTGAGACGCGCTGGACGATGCGCGGACACAGCCACGTGCGCTGTCCGGCCGCTATGGTCTCATTTCCCCTTTTCTGCTCTGCGACGAAGTTATCTACCAGATCTACGCCCTCCCTTCATTCAGAACGTCCACGCTGAGGGCATCGAAGTATATCGAGATGGCCGCTGTTATGTTGAGGAATGGTCGGCAGGCGTTTCAAACTGCGCGTCTTGTTCCTGGCGCCGGGGAGGAAGTGACATTCAGGCTGATTGAAAAGTGAGGGGTGTATTATGAAGGAAGCCCGCCCCCCCGCTATCACGGACCGCAGTTTTTTCCGGGCCTACCAGGAAGCCCTCCAGCCGGAGATGCCCGCCGCCCTGTGGGATGCGTTCGCGGCTCAGGAGGGCCTCCCCCCGGTCCGGTACGCCTTCCAGGCCTCCGCTGTCTACTCCAGCAACATCGAAGGCAATACGCTGGATCTGAATAGCTATATGCGCTCCAAGATGCGGGGCGGAGCCGGACCGAAGTCGAAGGAACGTCGGGAAATCGACGAGCTAGTCGAGGCCTACGAGTTTGCACGCGGACATGCCCTGACCGAGAAGAACCTGCTCAGAGCACACGGCATTCTCTCCCGGTCGATCTTGCCCGCCTCGCAGCAGGGCGCATACCGGGTCGGGCGTATGTTCGTGTTCGACAGCCGGGGCATCATCTACGCGGCGGTAGAAGCAGAGCACGTAGCGGACGAAATGCGGGCGTTCTTCGAGGACGTAAAGCGCCTCCGACGGGTGGATCTATCCGTAGACGAAGCGTTCTACCATGCCGCCATGATGCACCTGGTTTTCGTTCACGTCCACCCCTTTGAGGACGGCAACGGACGAACGGCCCGCCTCCTGGAGAAGTGGTTTCTCACCTCACGCCTGGGGCCACGCGCATGGCAGATCCCATCTGAAGAATACTACTGGAAGCACCGCCCGGCGTATTATCAGGCGATCCGGCTGGGGCCGGACTTCTACACGGTCCGGTACGAACCAGAGCCGCCGGAATGGGGCGGGTGCGTCCCTTTTCTGACATTGCTCCCGAAATCGCTCCGGGCGATCCCGTAGCTGCTATGGCCTCGTGAGACCCGAGACGACTCGTTTCGTTTGAGGTCGTTGGGTGCAAGGCTCGGCCACTATGATAGCAAACGGACGGCCCGAGCAAAAAATAAACGGCCCATAATCCGCGTTTCCGCTTCATATGGGCCGTTTCAGGGGCTGCCCGGGGAGGACTCGAACCTCCGACCTCCTGATCCAGAGTCAGGCGCTCTGCCAATTGAGCTACCGGGCAATCAAACGGTCTTCCGCCGGGGCGGAAAGAACTGAAAAGTAACGCACTGCAATGCCCGGCGCAAGGAGGGGTTCCAGAGACGCTTTCAAGGGGCCGGTGTATTTACCGAGTCTTTGATTTCACCTTCAGCCAGCGCAGTAGCGGCAGCGACCGCCTCGACAGGCACCCCTCGCCACGCGGCGATCTGGCCTGCGATGGCGGCGCGGACGCGCTCGCGGAGGGCTTCCGTATCGCCCGCCTTCAGACCGGTCGTTTCGATGGGCGGCATGACGCGGAGGCGGATGTGGTTGGCGGCGGTGCCGAACTTCCAGGAGTGTTTGGGCAGAGCGTCCTGCGCGCCGTCGAGCGCCAGAGGCAGAATGGGAGTTTGCGTCTTGATGGCGAGGCGAAAGGCGCCGTCCGTGAAGGCGTGCACCTTGCCGTCGGGCGAGCGGGTGCCCTCGGGGAAGAACATCACGGAGCACTTTTTCGCCAGGTACGCCTTGGCGTGGACGAATGCCCGCGCGCCACTGGTGCGTTCGTCGCGGTCGACCGGGATGTCCCCGGCGAGGCGCATCATCCAGCCGACCACCGGAATGCGGAACAGCTCGGCCTTGGCGACCCACTTCATCTCCCAGGGCAGGCGGCTGATGATGGGGATGTCGCCCAGCGACTGGTGGTTGCAGACGACCACGTACGGACGGCGTGGATCGGAGACGGGCGTGCCGGAGACCTCGATCTTCCAGTTCGGGTTGACACGGGTGACGGCTGCGCCGAGCCGGCGGAACCACCGGCCCGTCGTGTAACGGGCAGAGTCCCGGTCGAGCAGGCGCACGACCGCGAGCAGGGGGAGCCACAGGAGGATGAGGGAACCTGTGGCCGCCCAGATCCAGATCGAGCGGAGCGTAGCCATAAATGCGGTGGGGAGCCGGCAGGTGGGAAAAGCGACTCTACGAAGCCGCTGCCCGTACGAAGGTTCCGACGAACGGCAATGTCCTGCCGCATCACCTCAGGCCAGATGATAAAAGCTGCCGAGAATCGTGCCGTAGACCAGGTGGGCGAATAGGGTGACGAGGGGGGTGCGCCGTCCGTAGTTGAGGGCGAGGAAACCGGGTGGCTCCAGGAGCCGTGTCGGCGAGGGGCCCCGGTGTTCGCTGGCCATGCGCGGGTGCATTCCCGGCAAAACAGGCATGAGCACGACGAGCACGAATGCACCGTGTACGAACCCGATACCGGCTCCAAGCCACCACGCTGCGCGCCCCCAGCTTTCGAACGCAAGGGCATAGAGAATCGAAAAGATCCATCCGTTGAGCAGGTGGACGCCGGATCCGAGCAGATAAGCCCGCAGGCGGTCCGGCGTGAACATCGTCCCGAGCATAAAGGGTAGGCTCATGCGGGACCACCCCGCCCCTTGAGAAGCGGCCATGATCGTGGTGAGTACGACCGTCCCGGTGAATCCCCAGAGCAGGATGCTGCCGACGTTCATGTGCGATTCCTCAGCTACGGCTGTCTTCAGGGGGAGTGGTTGAGGGCTCGTGTGCATTCCGGCCCATCTGCTCGGCGAGCACCATCGCCGCGCCAACCAACCCGGCATGGGTAAATGCCTGGGGGAAGTTGCCCAGGGCGGCCCTGGTGCCGGGGTCGATTTCTTCGGCATATAGCCCGGCGTCGTTGGCGTAGGCGAGGAGCCGTTCGAAATGAGCCGCAGCTTCGTCCACATAGCCTGCCCGGGCGAGGCTCTCGACGAGCCAGAAGCTACAGATACTGAAGGCGCCTTCATGCGGGTCTTCGCCCTCCTCGTCGCGCCGGTAGCGGTACACGAGGCTGTCTTCCGAGAGCGCCTCCTGAATACGGTGAATGGTGGAGCGCATCCGCGGCGCCATCGGGTCGGCGTAGCCGCGCAGCCCGAGGAGCAGCAGACTGGCATCTACTTCATCGCCTCCCAGCACGCTCACGTAGCTCTGTTTCTGGTCGATAAAGCCCTGCGACTCAACCATTTCCCGGATGGCATCCCGCTCCGCCACGGCAGTCTCGATGTTCAACTTGACGTGGCCTTCGTGATGGAGTTGGATGAGGTGGTCCAGGGCTACCCAGCAGGCGGCCTTAGATACCGTGTGGTGGCTCGGTTCGGCACGCGACTCCCAGATGCCGGCATCCGGCCTTCGCCAGAGTTTGTAGATTGCCGGGCCGAGCATGGCGAGCCTGCGCGCCTGAAGGCGGTCGAGCCGGCCGCCGCGCCGGACGTAGGCGAAGGCTGCCCCCGCGACCTCGCCATACACGTCGAGTTGGAGCTGTTTGGCCGCCTCGTTTCCCACGCGAACCGGACGCGACCGCTCATACCCTTCGAGGTAGTCGAGCGAGCGTTCGGGGAGGTTCGTTTCGCCATACACGGTGTAGACGACCCGGAGCTCCGGCCAGGTGAGTTGGGTCGCGTGCAGGAGCCAGGAGAGGAACGCCGTTCCTTCCTCCGTATAGCCGAGGTCCATCAGGGACCGGAGCATCATTGAGGCATCGCGGAGCCAGCAGTAACGATAGTCCCAGTTCAACGCGCCGCCGATTCGCTCCGGGAGCGACGTCGTCGGCGCTGCGACGAGGGCGCCGGAGGGTGCGTAAAGGAGTAGCTTCAGGACGAGTGCGCTGCGGAGGACCGCATCGCGGTAGGGGCCGTCATATCGGCAATGGGATATCCATTCCTCCCACCACCGCCGCGTCCGTTCGAGCCAGGTGTCCGCCTCAGTGCCCAGCGGCGGAAGAACGACCGGATCGTGCAGCGCGTAGGTGATGCACACGTACCTCCGCTCGCCTTTTTTCAACGTAGCGGCCCCTTCCAGACGCGCGCGGCTTCCAGCCTTCTGGAGCGGCAGGTCGCTCCGAAGCGCCAATGCCTGCGACTTCCACTCGAAGCAGAACCCGAGCGGACCCCGATCCCGGAGGCGCGGTGTGGTGCGGGCGTAGTCGGGGCGGGGCTCGCAGACCACTTCGATCGCAACCTCGCCTTCCAGGCACTCGATGCGCCGGATCAACAGCCAACCGGGCCAGAGCAGGCGCCGCTTCTCCTCTTCTTCGGCCACAGCCATCGCATCCACCACGCGGAGCACACCGCCCGGCGTCGTAAACGTAGTTTCGAGCACATTCGTCGCGCCAACGTACTGCTGCCGGGCGGTGTAGTCCCCTACCGGCAGTATCTGCAGGCGTCCGCCCTTCTCTGCGTCGAGTAAGGCGCCGAACACGGACGGACTATCGAACCGCGGCAGACAGAGCCAATCGACCGATCCGGCCGTCGAAATCAGCGCGGCCGTGTGGCTGTCGCCGATGATCGCGTAATCTCGGATCGGGTGATACATCGGCACGCTGTACGCTGGTGGGATATGCTCCTACGCAGAACGCTCGTCGTCTCCCACTCTTTCCCCCTCTCCCCCTTTCTCACCTGGGGCCGTATACCCCGCTCAGCCGGGCCAGGGCCAGCGCACCCAGGAACAGCCCCAGATCACGCAAGGCTATGTCGTAATAGTCTCCGAGAATGAGCAAATTAATGATGATACCGAGGAGCCATGCGGCCACAACGTAGGAGAAAATACGGGGTTTGACCGCTACGCCGATGCCCGCGACGATCTCGACGACGCCCACGATGGACATGAAGATCGCAGGGCTTATTATGTCTCCTATAAAGGGGGCGAGGTACTGACTCCAGTCGACGAGTATGTTGAAGAACTTATCCAGGCCGGCGATGATCGGCGCGATGATAAACGCGATGTGCAGGATCTGGTAGGCCTGCCGGGCAGGGCGTTCTGCCGCGGTGTCCGTCGTTGCCTCCGGTGTTGCCACTCCGTAAGCCATGATACACCTCCGTATGAGAAGTAGAATGCTTGTATCTTCACGGATGTGAAGGTGGAAACAAAAACGTAAAAAGTCAATTCTATTGTTGTTTTATTACGATGCCCATAAACATTTGGACGGCGTAGATGGCTGAACGTACCTGGAATACACGCCTGTTGGAAAACACCCGCGGGCAGATCATCCACATGCTCAGGCGATCCGACGCCACCATCGGCGACATGGCGAAGGCACTGGGATTGACGGATAACGCGGTCCGCGTGCATATCGCCAACCTGGAACGAGACGGGCTCGTGCAGCAGGCCGGGCAGCGCCGGGGCATACGCCGGCCGGAATACGTCTACGCGCTGACGACCGAAGCCGAGCACCTCTTCCCGAAGGCTTACGGGCTTTTGCTCGCGCATTTCCTGGATGTGCTCTCCGAAAAAATAGGGCCCGAGCACTCAGATGATGTAGTTTTGGAGGTGGGTCGCCGTGTGGTGGCAGGATTGCCGGCCCCGGCGCCGGGTACGTCGCGCGAGGAGCGATTACAGCATGCCATCGGGGTGATCGAAGCGCTGGGCGGCCTGGCGGAACCGAGACGGGACAACGGCGCGTGGACCATTGAGGGACACAAGTGTCCGCTCGGCCAGGTCACCGACGGCCACCCCGAGGTATGCCGCATGGCCGAGTTCATCCTGTCGGAAATCACGGGCCTTCCGATTCGGGAAGTCTGTGACCGCAGCGGCGCCCACGCGCGGTGCGTGTTCGAGGTGATGAACGGCCACGAGGCTAACGGTTCAGCCTGAACAGAATCCCAAATCGATTTGCGCGTGAGTAGGGCGTATCTTCGGCGGATTACAATCACCGCAAGACTCGACTCATGATGCAGGCAGACGGGGGCGTTCACGAACACTGGATGCGGCGCTGCCTCGCGCTGGCCGAACGCGGCGCCGGGCGCGTAAGTCCGAATCCGATGGTCGGGGCTCTGCTGGTCGGTGCCGACGGCCAGGTGCTCGGTGAGGGATGGCACGAGGCGTATGGCGGCCCCCACGCGGAGCGAAACGCCGTGGCCGATGCCGGGCAACGGCACGGCCCGGAGTCGCTTCGGGCGGCAACCCTCTACGTGAATCTGGAGCCGTGCAACCACCACGGCAAGACCCCGCCCTGTACGGACGTCGTGCTGGAGAAGGGGATTCCGCGTATTGTGGTCGGGATGGTCGACCCCTTCCCCAAGGTGGCGGGCCGGGGCATCGCGCGGCTGCGCGAACACGGGGTGGACGTGGTTACGGGCGTGCTGGAGCGCGAATGCCGCCGCCTGAACGAAGCGTTCGTCCACCACGTCGCGACAGGGCGTCCGCTCGTAACGCTCAAAGTAGCGCAGACGCTGGACGGACGTGTCGCCACGGCAACCGGCGATGCGCGCTGGATCTCCGGCGAGGCCTCGCGCAGGCTGGTCCACCGCTGGCGGTCGGTGCTCGACGGCGTACTCGTAGGGGCGGGAACAGCGGCGGCGGACGATCCGGCACTGACGGTGCGGGCCGTGGAAGGCCGCCAGCCCGTGCGGATCGTGCTCGACCGCACCGGAGCGCTCGCCCCCGGCCTCAAGCTGTTCTCGGACGCACACGCCGACCGGACCATCGCGATCACAGGGGAGGGCGCCGCGCCGGCGTACGAAGAAAAGCTGGCGGGGGCTGGAGGACGTGTCGTTCGGATGCCGGAGCGGGACGGGCACGTGGATCTGCCACCGGTGCTCGGCTGGCTGGGCCGGGAAGGGGGCCGAGACGGCCTGCCCATGCAATCGCTGCTCGTTGAGGCTGGCCCCGGACTCTCTTCGGCGCTTTTCCGGGAAGATCTGGTAGACCGCTATTTCCTTTTCATCGCCCCGAAGCTCGTCGGCGACGGCGTTCCGGTGCTGCACCTGCCCGGCATAGCGCGCATGGCCGATGCCCTCACCTTTGCGGAATCGCAATGGGAGCAGGTAGGAGAGGATTTGCTGTTCAAGGGGTACCGGCAGGGCTTTGCAGACTGAAGGAGGATTGAAGGCCGTCGGGAGTCTAC